>NZ_KV798523.1:0-6267 GCF_001809725.1 Weeksella sp. HMSC059D05 | reverse complement strand
TTCGACAAAATTCATAAAAAAATAACCGATTGCGGGTATATGATCACGCAAAAACTCCGTTAAACGTTTTGTTTAACGGAGTTTTTTATTTATTTTGTTCTCTTTTTTTACAAGAAAAACATTCAGCCACTGCTGATCATTAAAAACATCAATGATCAACTCTTTTTTCTACCGAAATAACATTGGAAATTCTGGCTAATCCTTATTTTTCTGTAGAGATTCTTTTGGCTTTTCTACTGTAGCAACATTAAGCTGCATTACACGATACATATCGTGTCGGCGATCTTTCAGGGTTTTCACGGTCCCATATTCATGTAAATCTTTGAGTGCATACAAATCCACATCGGTAATCAGCACCATTTCTGTATTGGGTGTGGCTTCTGATTTCACCCCGTTGGTAGGAAAAGCAAAATCAGAAGGTGTGAAAACAGCCGATTGAGAAAACTGAATATCAAAGTAATCTACGCAACACCATCCAAGTCCGCTACCTTACCTGCTTGTACATTGTTACTCTATCTGCAATTCCTAATTGTGGAGCCAAGGCATTAGCAAAATTATTGGAAAAACAAATCACAGAATAACTTTATAAATTTGGATAAGAATATCATACTTCTGGATGATAAATTAAATTAATATATAGAAATAAAAAAAGCAGTCCAAAATGAATTCAGACTGCATTTGTTAGAAGCAGGTTTATTAAGATGGTATGTTAAGAAGGTGTTTATTCTACAATCATAAAACCATTTCTCACCCGCCTTTGACCATTATGATCGAATTTTTTGTTATCAGTTGGATAATTGATGACACCAGTTTTTGATCTTTTATCGTTACGTAACCAAAATGTAGTCGAACCACCACCGTCGATATTTAATGCATCTTTTGGGTTGAAATATGTAATCAAAAATTCTGTCAATTCTTTCGCAGACATACCCGCTGCTTTGTCGTTTCTACCATCCACTGCTATAAAAAGTACAACATTGTTTGGCATAATGGCAACAGCGGTACGTGGATGTCTTACACCTTGATGTCGATCGGGATTTTCGTAATTTAAGTCATTCAAATTTTCTACAATATTACGTGTAAAATGTAGACCCGATGGATGATAATTCTCGATTAATAGAGGAGAGCCAGACATTATATTTGCAGCATTCAAATCATTGTAAGTTTTATTATTTCCTCTCACAATTCCTACTTTTTCATTGGTCATATAAAATGCACCTTCGTGTTTCCAATAATATAAGGTACCAGGCTTTACTTGTACCGAATCGATTAATTGATTTTTAGTTTTGAAATATGAAGTTGAGTTTCCTGCGTTTGCATTTTTTTCGTAATATGTTCCATTGATGGCAAAAATGGCATTTTCATTTTTATTTCCAACAGCAGAAATGCTATCACGAGGATTAATCTCGGTAAAATCAATTTTGTATTTATTATGCTGTGGATGAATGGCTAATACATTCACATTTTGATAAGATTTGAAAGCATGATAATATTGTGAAGGAAATTCGTAATGGGTAATACCATCTTCGATTTCATTAATTTTCCAACCTTTACGATCCAATAAAAGATTGTCTGTTTTCTCGATAGATTGAACACTTGCACAACTTTGAATAAATGAAATGACAATGAGTGCTAATAATAATTTTTTCATTAGTATGCGTCGTTTTGAATTAATACTCCGTTTGATAATATGATTTGGCTTCCAGGCAAAGGCATTACATAATGATTTTTGGTTGGAATATTAGGTAAGTCAATGGCTTTATCAGTTCTCACTAAATCTTGAAACAAAAAACCTTCACTGAATAATTCGCGACGTCTTTCTAATAAAACGGCTTCTAAATAAGCCTCGTCAGAACTGAAATCTTGAGCCGTAAAATGAGGTAAACTTCGAGCAGATCGTAATTGATTCAAATACATTAAACCTTGATCTTTACCCAAACCTTCTGCAGCAATAAAATACATTTCAGCTAATCGATTAAAAATTAAAGGTTGAACATCGGTATATTTGCTTATTATCATGTTGAAGGTTCCATCTGAATTTACGATTTTTTGGATATTTATATCTTTTCGCGGATCATTTTCTTCGTACAATTCATTCAAAACAAAATCAGATGGTTGTACGAAATAAGAACCTGCCCAAGTGGTACCATAAGGCCAAAATAGTTGCGATAAACGCACGTTAGATTCAGTAGTTAAATTTTTATACGCAAAAAGAATTTCAGTCGAAGAAGCTGTAGCTCTAAAAATACGCTCATAATCTTTATCTAACGCTAAATTACTTTGATTAATAACTTCTAAAGCTATATTTGTTGCTTCATTTTTCATGTTTAAATATAACAAAACACGTGCTTTGAATGCTTTGGCTGCTTCTTTCGAAACTCTTGACGAAGAAGTTTGATTCAAATTTTGGGCATTTTCAATCGCATAATCTAAATCGCTTATTATCAAACTCCAAACTTCTTCTTTGGGTGTACGTGGTAAATTTTCTACTGTATTGGTTGTAATAAGTGGCACATCTCCAAACATGGTAACCAGATGATAATACATGGCTGCACGTATAAATTTAGTTTCGGCATTAATTCTTTTTTCATCTAATTTTTCTGAAGCAGCAATTAAATTATTAGCATTATATATATTGCTGTAACAGAATTGCCAATAACTTGACGAAAAAACATTGGTGTCGTCAAGTCCATTTCCGGTAATCAAAACACCAAACTTACTGTTGTTTCCGGATAATGCCGTCCATGTATAATTACCACCTCTGACATCATTGTAAAAATAATCATCTCGGATAGGTGTAGAATTATCATATAAACCATTTAAGAAAAATTGAATGTTTTCTTTGTTAATTTGTTCGGGAGAAATGGCATTTTCTGAATAGATATCTAATTCGTCTTGACAAGAAGTGAGAGTGCCAAAAGTTAAAACACTAAGTGCTAAAATTTTGATTGTATGTTTTATAATTTTCATTGCATTAAAAATTAAGATTGATACCCAATAAAAAAGATTTAGGCTGTGGTGTTACCAAATTATCGATTCCAAAAGTGGTTGCATTAATGCCGCTTACAGCTTCTGGATCGTAACCAGAATATGAGGTAAACGTTAATAAGTTATTAATTGAACCAAAAATTCTTACACTATCAAATCTAGCTTCTTTTAAAAAAGATGAAGGTAAAGTATAGCCCAACGTAATATTTTTGATACGCAAATACGAACCATCTTCTATATAATATGAACTGTTTTTCCTATTCCAACTACTTTTGGTTGCGCGTGGTGTCCAATTAGAAGTATTAGGCCCAGTCCAACGATCTTCGTAAGATTCTAAAATATTGTTGTAATCGGTTCCTCCCAAATGATCCAAACCAGTTCGCCAGCTTGCTACAATATCATTACCGAGCGAAAAGGTTGCAAAAATCGATAAATCGACATTTTTATATTTAAAGGTATTTGTTAAACCACCGAAAAAATCGGGATAAGGATCACCAATAACCGTACGGTCAGAAGAGTTGATTTGTCCATTACCATCTAAATCTGCAAATCGAATATCACCTGGTCTTACACCTTGTGCATACAAACTTGCAGGAATTTCGCTCTCATTTTGATATATTCCTTCGTGTTTATAACCATAAAAAACACCCAAAGGTTGACCTTCTATAATAGCATTCCAACCACCAATGGTATTGACACCTTCGCCCAATAAACTTTTGACTTCGTTTTGTATAAAAGCAATGTTGAAATTAGTATTCCAACTAAAATCTCTGTTCGAAATATTGGTTGAGTTTAACGAAAATTCATGACCTCTATTCTCTATTTCACCAATGTTTTGCGTCATACTCGAAAAACCGCTGGTATGTAAAACGGGAACATTGTAAAGCAAATCATTCGAAGTTTTGATAAAATAATCATAGGTAAAATGAAGTTTATTTTTAAAAAGGCTCAAGTCTAAACCAAAATTTGTTTGCGTATTAATCTCCCATTTCAAATTTGGATTTCCAATGGCCGTAATACTCAGTCCAGTAGTGTTGTCATAATTATAGCCACCTTGTGCCAAAGCAAAATAATCGTAATTGCCAATTCCGTCTTGATTTCCAGTTTTTCCCCAACTTGCTCTAACTTTACCAAAACTTATAAAATCTACATGACGTAAAAATTCTTCGTTAGAGAAAATCCAAGCACCAGAAAAAGAAGGAAAATAATCAAATCGATGTGCTTTACTAAACTTTGATGAGCCATCTCGACGAATAGTTGCAGTAAGTAAATAACGATTATCAAAGCCTAAATTTAATCGTCCAAAATATGATTCGATAGCGTATTCGGATAACGAACTAGAACCTGTAACAATGGTTGCTGCATTAATATGGTGAAAATCATTCGAAGGAAATTCTCTTCCCGTGACTGAATTATAAGTATAATGATCAGAAAAATAAGAATGTCCAATCATAGCGGTTAATTCAAAATCATTGAAACGATTACTATAAGATAATACATTATCGAAAGTTTGACTATAACGCGTATTTCGCATATCGTTTACCCAACCCAAACCACCATTGTAAGGATGTCCGATTTCTTGTCTTCTGTTCCCATGCCCCAATCTAAGCTCGGCATTATAGCTTGATTTAAAGTTGAAATTTTTCCAAAAATGATATACACCAAAAATATTCATAAGTGCTTGATAGTTTTTATCGTTGGTATGATCTTTATCCAAAATAATTAAGGCATTGTGACGCAAAATGTCTTTTCCTCCAACAGCATAACTTCCATCAGCAAGGTAAGGAGAATCGTAAGGTCGTTGTTCCAATGAACGTTGAAACAAAGCTGTCCCTTGATTTCCGTTCGGAATTGAAGTGCTATGGGTGAAACTTCCCGATAGGTTAAATCCTAAATCAAATTTTTTGTTAGGTTTATATTCTACATTCGAGCGAAAAGTATAACGTTTCAACGAACTTTTTTTTATCAAACCTTCATGATAAGCATAGCCTAAAGAATTAAAAGATTTCACTTTTTCGTTTCCGCCCGAAACAGAAAAATCAGTTTGGGTAGAATATGCAGCATTATTGATAATCATGTCTTGCCAACCGATATCTTTTAAAGGATCAGGCACATTTCCCAAAACTTTGTCTATGCTTATATAACCAGGACTTGTAGAAGTGTATCCAAAATCGTTATTGTAATTGTTTACAGCTTCGGTTTGTAATGCGATGTATTGTTCACTATTCAACAAAACTAAACGTTTGGGCATGGTATGGACACCTGTAAGATTTGTAATCGAGAAACGCAGTTTACCGGTTTTTCCTTTTTTGGTGTTGATAATTATAACACCATTTGCAGCACGAGACCCATAAATTGCTGTTGCAGCAGCATCTTTTAACACATCCATTGATTCGATATCGCTCGGATTGATTAACGACAAAGGATCTTGCACAAATTCACCCGAATAATTATAACTTGCATCCGATTTAGAAATGGGAACACCATCAATGACATATAAAGGCTCATTATCACCATTGATTGATGAAACCCCGCGTATGTTCACTCGTGATCTTGCTCCAGGTGTACCATTGCTCACTGTGAGATTTACACCTGCCACTTGTCCTTGCAACATTTGATTGGCCGATGTGATATTACGTTGTGACACATCGTCACTTTTTACTTTTGAAATAGAAGTCGTTAATTTTTTTTGTGAACTATCACCATAACCAACTACTACAATTTCATCTAATTGATTAATTTCAGCCATTTGGATGGTATAAGCAAAAGGCTCTTCTAAAATTCCTTCAAAAATTTCATAACCCTTGGTATTGATTTCGAATCTTTTACCAATATATTGTTTAGGTATATTTACAAAACCCTCAGCATTTGTATAAAACACTTGGTCCACACCTTCAATGGTAATTTTTGCATCATAAACTACAGCATCATATTCATCATAAATTACTATTCTCTCTTCATTTTGATATTGACTGGAAGGAAAATTTCCATTTGGATTATTCTGTGCAGGTAAATTTTGAATTAATCCAAACAGTAAGCATAAAGAAATTGTTTGTTTAAACATCTAAAAAATTTTATTCAAAATTATATTTCCTATTATACCTTATTGTAAATATAAACTTAACGATATGTTACAAAACCATGAAGTTTAGAAGGTTTAAGTTAATTTTAGTTTAGTTTAGTTTAAATAAAAATAATTCCTCCTCGAATTGGATTAAAACCTAAATTCAGGACATTGAAAATAAGATTTACAAAATTAGCAAAGGTCTATACCAATGA
>NZ_KV798522.1:0-3587 GCF_001809725.1 Weeksella sp. HMSC059D05 | reverse complement strand
TTTGGTTCGGTTTTACTATGTCGTACAACGAAAAATGGTAGCCGTAGTTGCCGGATTTACAGCACTTTCGTATCAATTTAGCACTTCGGTTCGTTAAAAGCACCAAAGTATCAAGTTGGCACGAAAGCCGGCAATTATCGGCTACCATATGTTAGTGGCATTTATCATTTCATTATATTCATTTGCTTTAACGCATTTTTTGTTACATTAATTCTCGATGAAATAAAATCATCAACATTCAATCCGTCTGTCGGAATTACATTTGTTGCAAAAAAATAAACATTAGATTTTGTTTCAACATAACCAACAAACCAACCATTATATTTTTCTTCTATCGAACTTAATCCAGTCTTACCGCTTAAAATGTAATTTTCAGTTCGCTCAATTTCCATAATATTTTTGACAATCTTTATTGTCCTATCAGAAATTGGAAATTTTGAAAAATAGAATTTCCTTAAAAAGTCGATTTGTTGTTTTTGAGATATTTTTGAATTTCCTTCAAGCCAAAAATTGTCAATCGTTAAACTGTCAAAAATCATATTTTTATACTCAAATTTTTCTAAATATTCTTTCATTTTAATTGTTCCGATTTTCCTTGCAATTTCCTGATAGCAAGGAACACAGGAAATTCTAAAAGCATCTTTAAATGATAAATCTTTTTCCCAAATATCCATTTTTCTCTGCTCGCCATTCCATTTTAAAATAGTTGTATCATTTTCAATAATGCCTAATTCAACAGCAATTATAGAATTTGGAATTTTGAATGTTGATGCAGGTAATTTTCCGTTTTTAGCCCAATCAAAGTCATTTGAGTAAAAAGTATTCTTGTCGTTATCATAAATTAGAATTGAACCATTTACTTGAAAACTATCTAAAATTTTGTCAAAATCAGAAATTTCTGTTTCAATTATGTTTTTATTCGTTGTTGTGTTACAGCAAACAAATAAAAATATCATTGAAATAAAAACTACAAATAAAATATTTTTCATTTATTGTCTAATTATCGTTTGTTTTTGTTGCCACTAACGGCTGGCAAATTGGCGATGGAGCCGACTTTTAGCACAAATGTTGAATAGAATTACTAATCTTCAACATTGCACAAAAGTTCAATAGAAGTACTTCACCGGCTCTATTGCCAATTTGTTTGTTATGTGCCGTTTTATTCCATTTTATACATTTAACAATTGCTGAAACGTAAAGTCGGGTTTAAACATTTCAATTTCGTTTTGAGTTGATTCTTCTTGTGCTTCTTTGCCATAGATAAACATTTGCTGTTCATAATTTTTAACAGCCTCTTCAATGCTATTAAATTTTCCATCGGCTAGATTATCAGACAATATCAAGGCATCCACCAACCCACTATTTACTCCCTGCCCTGCAAAAGGCGGCATCAAATGTGCGGCATCCCCAATCATTGTTATGGGTAATGGGCGCTTGCTTTTCCAAGGCTTTTCTAAAGGAAATATCCGTGTAGGCAATCCTACAAATGACAACGTCGTATGAATCAATTCTTTGTAGCGTTCGTCCCAATCGGAAAATTCTTTCAGAAGAAAATCAACGACACTATTTCTGTTTTGAAAATCTACCTGCGTTTGGTTTTTCCATTCATCAGGTGTTTTAAAACTTATTCCAAAATGCAATGCACCATTATTATTGGGGTTAGCAAATAATAATTTACCTTGGTGAGATGCCATTAGCCGGTTTCCATTGCATAGCTGAAAAAATCCAGGACAGTTTATCTCTGGTTGATGAATATCGGCTTGTATATTGAAAGTACCTGTTTCTTCAACTTCCGTGTCGGTAACAAATTTTCTTACCTTGGACATCCCGCCATTGGCAAGAATAACCAAATCTGCTGTTTCACTCGGTTTATTCTCAAAAGTTAGTGTCCACTTCTTCTTACCAGGTTCAAGCATAACAAGTTTTCTATCCCAAATAACCGTGTCGTTTTCTAAACTATTCAACAAGATAGCCCTTAAGTCATTTCTGTTTATTTCAGGATTGTCAAATCGATTTTCGGGCTTTACATTTTTTGTGGATAAAATATTGCCTTTTTTATCAGCAATATTTACACCCATTGGTAAGGCTAAGTCATAATAAGTTTGTAACAATCCCGCTTTTTTCATTGCTTCCTGACCTGAACCTTTGTGTAGGTCAAGGGTTCCACCAAAAATTCTTGCCTCTCGGTCGTTGTCTCTTTCGTAAACTGAAACGTCTATGCCGTTTTGCTGTAATAATTTTGCCATAGTCAGTCCAACGGGTCCACCACCAATTATTGCAACGTTCTTATCACTAAGTAAATTCATTTGTTTGTCTGTATCTATTCGCATTGTCATTCAAAAATGGCCCATAACGTTTTGGGTATTGCCGAAGGCGGGGATAAGGAAGCACAAAAGTTGAACTTAGCACCACAGTTAGCAAAACCATTTTTTATTTGCTAATTTACATTTTTTAGAGCAAAAAAAAATGGTTTTGCGGAATAGAAGTACAAATGTTGAAGTTTGGACTCTCAGCCCCGCTTTTGGCAATACCTTGTTAGCGGCTGGCATTTTCAATTTATTACGTTTTCTATTTTTAAGTTCTTCAATTTTGTCAATGTTCCAATTTTTGAATTATTAACAGCTTTCATATCATATCTATTGTTTGGCGTTTTTGCAATTATTTTATCATCATAAATGATATATTCTGTGTTAAGATTTGAAAAAGATAAGCTGTTTTCAGTTTTTGAGTATTCGAAAATGTCATTGTAAAGCAATTCAATTTTATCGTTCTTGTCTGTAAAAACGTAATATAAAATAGTTTCGGTCTTGAAAACTTGCACTTTCTTCTTGTTTTCAAATTCAAAGGAAAGTAATAAATTGTCTTTATCTACTTCCAACGCAAGCATTTGATATGTAGATTTTATCATTTTTCCATTTATTAAATTTTGTTCTTCATAATCCCAAGTAATTCCCGAAACACTCATTCCTTCTTCAACTATTTTTATCGGATAAGGTTTGTTGTTTTTTACTTTAAATTCTGAATATTGATGCCAACAGCAACCGCTTTTTGTCATTGTGCGAATTATTTTTGTTTTGTGGTCAATGTCAAACATTCCGCAATAATATTGTGCAAGTTCAGTAAATTCAGGACTTTGTTTAAATCCATTGTTTGTAGCCAAATAAATTTGGAAAGACGGTCCGTGATAACAACTATTTTGACCGTCCATAATTGCAAAGTCTTTTATTCCGTCAAAATTGAAGTCTTCGTATAAAATGGAACTTTGTTCTCCATAAGGCAGTTCTTTTACGTTGGCAAGAACTTTTCCTTTATGAAGAGTAAAAGTTAATTCGTCTGAATTGATTTTAATGAGTTGTTTCTTGGTTTTTTTGTCAAAGATTGCAACCCAACCCTTGCTAAAAACTTCTGTTGTGTCTGCAATATATAGTTTGCCGAAATAATCTTTTGAGAAATTGTCAACGACAAATGTTGTCTGACAAAATACAGATTTTGAAAATAGAAAAATTAGTATAAATATTATTCGTTTCATTCGTGTGGTGTTTGTTATGCTTGCCGCTAACACTCAAATATACGAAATAACATTTTAT
>NZ_KV798521.1:97068-219364 GCF_001809725.1 Weeksella sp. HMSC059D05 | reverse complement strand
TGAACTGTTGGAAAAACGGGGAACTTACAAACCTTCTTTGGTAATTTCTACCGTTTTTTCAGCCGAATAATCGACACTTGATTGCCAACACATTTTTCCTCTTTTTACATAGCTCACATACGCCAAATCTTCTTTTTCTTTTTGGTATTCGATAGAATACAATCCATCAAAATCTAAATAAACCGAGGAATTATCACGAACGATCAACGGAATCATACAGGACTTTTTGATTGACTAGATACGCAATTTCTTTACCAGGAATAACCACGTTCTCACCCATTTTCACTTTCTCGATTGCCATACTATAGGGCAGATTTTCTTTCCGAATATATCGTTTCACCTCAAAACCATTTTCTTCTAATTGTTGATTATAAAGCGAACTCAAAAAATGTATCAAACTACCTGAGTAAACTTTTTCTCTATTCTTATACCATTTCTTTTTGCGTGATTTATTTCCTTCTATTTCTTTGAAAAAAACTCGAACCCAAAACCATTAAGGATTGTTGTTTTTAATCGATAGAAAACTTTTGTAGATCGTACTCAACATCATAGCCTAAATATATATTTTCCACTACTAACACATCTTTGGCACGAGCAATAAGGACGCGTTGTTTCTCATCGAAATGAAACCGTAAAACTTGCGGATTTTTTATTTTAATTTTTTTAGAAACTTCGTCTAAACCCAAGATTTTTCTCGAAAAATGCTGTAATAATACTCCCGGTCTTTCGGGCTCATCGTTTGGATTTCAGCTGTTTATAATTGGATAGATAATATCTTCTTCCATCACAACTTCTAGCATCAATGTTTGATTGGATTGTAGATTGAGAATTTTGGTTTGAAAATAATCGTGACGAAAAATAAGATTGTGTTGACCATTCGGAAAATCGATCCGAAAAAACCTTTATTATCCGTTTTTGTTGTTCGACTCGAACTATTGATCAAAACTTGTACGTTTACGATGGGTTATTGTGCTTCATCATACACATATCCTTCTACTCTATTTTGGGCTATTAATGGATAAAAAAATAGTATGCAAATGCATACTATTCCTTTTGGTAATCAATAATTGATATTATTTTTTTTGTCCAGGAGGAAAACTTTTAAGTATTTCGTTCACGGCTTGTGGAATCCGTTCTGATTTGGCAGAAATATTCGAAACATTCAACCCAGAACCTACTCCTTGCCATACCAAAATATTACGATTAAAATCGATAATATCTATAATAATGGTTCCTGAGGTATATTGCGAAACGCGTGACGCTGGTCCACCCCAATAAGGTCCCCAACCAAATCCATAGCCATACCAATCGTTATCCACGGTTATTTGTTCTTTAGAACTTGCCAAAATATTGACCACTAATTCTGGATTATCGTTAACTTTTTGGAAACCTTTTGCTGCCATTTCTTGGTCGATGGCTGCAATTATTCTACGTTTATCCAAATCGTTTAATGGTAATTTATCAAATCCTTTTTGGTGATAGCCATAGGTTTTATACTGAGTGAAATTCGTCGTCTTATCGTAATCGGTATTGACTTGTACTACTCCGCAACTCATCAATGTGAAAAAACATATCCCAATAAAAAAATAGGTTAACTTCTTCATACTCTTATATTTTACTTCTACTACGACTAAGATACGAATATTTTGAATATTATAAACGAAAAAATTCTTACCAAAGTAATAATCTTTATACACCTAATTCTTGCGCTAAAAATTAGCAAGAATACTAACTTTCAATACTCTTTTATTTTAAAATTTATAAGCGAATTGCAACGAGAATAGTGAAGAACGATTAACGCCAGTTCCGCTATCGCCAAAGGTTTTATAGGTGTCCGAAAGGCCATAACCGTAGCGAAGATTTGCTTCATATTTTCGTAAATACGAGTATCCTACGCCCAGATTAATGGCTAAATCAAATTTATTTTCTGTTCCTGCAACAATTTCTGGACCTTTCTCATCAAAATTTTTAGAAACCAAGAATCCAACTTGCGGACCTGCCTCTATGAAAAAATCACTATCCTGATCATCAAAATAATATTTATACAAAACCGGGATGTTGATATAATTGAGGAATGCTTTGTGTTTTTTGCCGTTTTCGGTAAATTTAGAATACTCTCCTTCGTTGGCATACAAAACCTCTAGCTGTAGATAGTGCAGATTATTTTTGTAGGTTAGCGGAATCTCTACAAATCCACCGCCAGTAAAACCAAAACGCGTTTCGGAAATCCCATGAATAACCGTCGTGTTCGAAGCGCCTGCACCTGCTTTTACCCCGTACGAAATCTGTGCATCTACATGCTGAAATGCTAAAAATACAAGGGTTAAAAGACTTGCTTTTTTCAATATATTTTTCATTTTTTTAGAGTTTTATTTGAATTTCTATATTTCTATTGGTAGTTTTATTTTCACCTCGACAACACCTTGTGCGTTCAACATTCCGAGTTCTACTTCTTGTATCTGATTTATACTCTCTTCTTGATAATCGGCTTCAACTTTCACATAATTTTCTGTAAATCCATACATTTTACCATTTTTATTTTCATGCTCCCACAAAACTTTTTGTGTTGACCCTAATTGACTTTGAT
The DNA here is from genome assembly GCF_001809725.1 of Weeksella sp. HMSC059D05. NCBI lineage: Bacteria > Pseudomonadati > Bacteroidota > Flavobacteriia > Flavobacteriales > Weeksellaceae > Weeksella > Weeksella sp. HMSC059D05. Next base: position 216,777 of record NZ_KV798521.1, on the reverse strand, counting down.
AAAATGCTAATCGTTTCTTTTCTGACAAAATCCGTAATCGCTTATTTCGTTCTTTCCGTACATGATACGGAACAACTCCAGGAAAATCTATTGCTTCTGTATTATCTCGCTCAGAATAGGTAAAAACATGCAAATAAGAAATGGGTAACGCTTGCAAAAAATGATACGTTTCCATAAACAACTCTTCAGTTTCACCTGGGAAACCAACAATAACATCCACACCGATACACGCATTCGGCATTATTTTTCTAATACTTTCTACTCGATCTTTATACAAGGCTGTGAGATATCGACGCTTCATTTTTTTGAGTAAAACATCCGAACCTGATTGTAAAGGAATATGGAAATGCGGAACAAATCGTTTGCTTTGCGCTACAAAGGAGATGGTTTCGTTTTTCAAGAGATTGGGTTCGATTGATGAAATACGAATTCGCTCGATATTGTCCACCTCATCCAAAGCTTCTACCAACTCTAAGAAGGTATGCTCGTGCTTTTTATTACCGAATTCTCCTTTTCCATAATCACCAATATTCACGCCCGTAAGCACAATTTCTTTGATATCTTGATTGGCAATTTCTCTTGCATTTTTCAGGACATTATGCAATTCATCCGACCGAGAAATCCCTCGTGCTAATGGAATGGTACAATAGGTACATTTATAATCACAACCATCCTGAACTTTGAGAAAAGCACGCGTTCGATCCCCGATAGAATACGATCCTACATAGAAATCTGCTTCGTCTATTTCGCAAGAATGGATGATCGTTTCATCTTGTTTTTCCAAGTCATCTAGATATTGTGCAATGTTGAACTTTTCGGATGCACCCAGCACCAAATCTACTCCTTCTATCGAGGCAATTTCTTCAGGCTTCAACTGTGCATAACATCCTACCACAACCACAAACCCATTAGGATTTGCCTTAAGGGCGTTTTTCACTATAGTTCTACATTCTTTATCTGCATTGGCCGTCACCGAACAGGTATTGATAACGTATACACTAGCAGGCTGATGAAACTCAACTTTCTGATAACCATTATCTTGCAAATTTCTAGCAATTGTAGAGGTTTCGGAAAAATTTAATTTACATCCTAGTGTATAGAAAGCAACAGTTCTCGTATCTTGATTCATGCCACAAATTTAGTAAATTAGCCCCAAATTATTATTAATTTGACAACAAAAACTATATATCACAAATACAAATACTGCCTGACTATCATTTTTTTAGCATTGCTAAGTGGCTGTACAACTGAAAATAAAGTCGACGACTCGATGATTTTCAGGCTCAATCGGTACGATAATATTTCTTCACTCGACCCAATCCAAGCAAGAACACAAGCTAATAATTGGGCTTGTAATTTGCTTTATAATAGTTTGGTAAAAATTGATTATAATCTGAATATTCAACCAGATATTGCTAAAAATTGGTCGATCTCTGAAGATGGTAAAACGTATACTTTTCTACTTCGTGATGATGTTTTTTTTCATCGTCATCCTGCATTCGGTAAAGATTCTACGCGTGCAGTCATCGCAAGCGATTTTACTTTCAGTTTCGATCGTCTAAAAGACCCTAAAAACAATGGTTCTGGTGGTTGGATTATGAGTAATATCGAATCTTATAAAGCACTGAATGATTCTGTTTTTCAAATTCAATTAAAAGAAACCTTCCCACCTTTTTTAGGTCTAATAAGTATGAAATATGCTTCGGTTGTACCAAAAGAATTATTTACCGATGGTGAAAATAGTTTTACACAAAACCCTATTGGTACTGGGCCATTTCAATTTAAAATCTGGGTAGACAACGTAAAAATGGTTTTGAGAAAAAACCCTCTCTATTTCGAGTACGATGATAAAAATAAACGTTTACCTTATCTAGATGCCGTAAATATTACGTTTTTACCCGAAAAGAATTCAGAGTTTCTAGAGTTAATCAAAGGAAATTTGGATATGATGGCAGATTTAGATCCCTCTTATAAAGATGAAATTTTGAGTGCCAATGGCGAATTAAACTCGAAGTACAGTCATCAAATCCGACTCATCAAAGAACCTTATCTTAGCACCGTTTATTTTAGTTTTTATTTGGATGATGGGAAAGAAATTGATAAGCGTTTACGGCAAGCGATGAATTATGGCATTGACAAACAAAAAATTATCCGCTATTTGATGAAAGGACAAGGATTTGCTGCCGATGGCGGTTTTATCCCAAAAGGGTTAGCAGGACATTCCGCAAAAAACGGTTATCCTTATGACCCTAAAAAAGCAAAAAGTTTGATTGACTCTTACCGTAAAGAATACCCTAATAGCACAACGATAGAACTAACAACCGTGCAAGAATATGTAGATGTGTGCGAATATTTTGCAGCCGAAATGGCTAAGATCGGCTTAAAAATAAATGTAAATGTAGTACCAGGGCCGACTATGCGAGAAGGAAAATCGACAGGTAAATTTGCTTTTTTCCGTGCCAACTGGGGAGCTGATTACGCGGATGCAGAAAACTTTCTTTCTTTATTTTATAGTCAAAATTTTGCTCCAGAAGGTCCGAATTATTCTCACTTTCGTTCACCCGAATTCGACCAACTTTATCATCAATCATTTTTAGAAAATAATGCAGACAAAAGAGCTAAAATATACGAGAGATTAGACTACATTATGATGCAGGAAGCTCCAATTGTTCCTTTATTTTATGATCAGACGGCACTATTTACCAACAAAAAAGTAAAGAACCTACGCATGAGTCCTATAAAACTATTGGATTTGACGCGTGTTTATAAAGAAAAGTAAAATTCATTATTTATGTCAAATCATTTGATAATATTAAATATTAATAGTTGTTTTTTAGATTTTGTACAAATTTCTCATCAAAATTTGTTATGTTTTAGTATAACTGAAAAAGGACCAATTATAAAGTTTACAAATAGGTAAAAAATAATCAACAATATCTTTAAATAAATAATTTTACTCTGCTTTTTTTGAATATATTTGAAACGCTTAAATTAATGCTTAAAAAAAAATTGATTTTATGAAAGTCAGACAGCTATTCATCATAGCTTCCATTGCAGTTTTAGTCGCCATTGGAGTTATTTCTTTTTATTGGAAAGGAGTTCTTTGGTTTTTAATTTTCTTTCTACCGCTGATTTTACTGGGGCTTGTAGACATCACTCAGAAAAAGCATGCCATTAGAAGGAATTTTCCGATTATAGGTCATGGGCGATATTTACTAGAAAGTATCCGACCAGAAATCATGCAATATTTTGTCGAAACTGATACCGAAGGAAAACCAATCAACCGCTTAATGCGTAGCATGGTTTATCGACGTGCAAAAAATGTAATCGACACGGTTCCCTTTGGTACACAAGAAGATGTTTATGCACCAGGTTACGAGTGGCTGAACCATTCTATGTACGCAGGAAAAATAAAACATGCAGATGATCCACGCGTGAAAATTGGTGGGCCAGATTGCAAACAACCTTATCTATCGTCATTACTAAATATATCGGCAATGAGCTTCGGTTCATTGAGTGAAAATGCTGTATTAGCAATGAACAAAGGAGCTAAATTAGGAAACTTCGCACACAACACTGGAGAAGGAGGTATTTCACCTTATCATTTGAATCCTGGTGGAGATTTGATTTGGCAAATAGGGACAGGTTATTTTGGATGTCGTGCTGCCGATGGTGGATTTGACCCAGAAAAATATATAGAAAGAGCAACTTTACCTAATGTAAAGATGATAGAACTGAAACTATCTCAAGGTGCAAAACCAGGACACGGAGGAATTCTTCCGGCCAACAAAAACACCCCAGAGATTGCAGCAATTCGTGCTGTAGAACCCTACACTACTGTAGACTCTCCTCCATCACACTCTGCTTTTAGTGATGCAGAAGGTATGATGCATTTTGTAAAACAACTACGCGATCTATCAGGAGGTAAACCAGTCGGATTTAAATTATGTATTGGTGTAAAACGAGAATTCCTTGAAATTTGTGAAGCCATGATTACTACCGGGATTAAGCCAGATTTTATCGTGATCGATGGTGGTGAAGGAGGAACCGGAGCTGCTCCTGTAGAATTCTCTAACTCTTTGGGGACTCCACTTTTAGATGGTTTAGCCTTCGCAATTGACACACTACGTGGTTATGACCTAAAAAAAGATATCAAAGTCATTGCAGCCGGAAAAATTATTTCTTCTTTCCATATGGCACGTGTCATGGCAATTGGGGCAGATTTATGTTATTCTGCTCGTGCGATGATGATGGCAGTAGGATGTATCCAGGCTTTACAATGTAACACCAATACTTGTCCGGTAGGTGTTGCTACGCAAGATCGAGAGCTGATGAAAGGACTTGACATTGAAGACAAAGCAACACGTATGTACAATTTTCACAAGAAAACTATGCATAATTTGTCTGAACTAATTTCTGCCACGGGTGTAAAATCTCATCGCGATTTTGATAGAACCTTTGTTAACTTACGAATAGATAAAACCAAAGTAAGAACATATGATCAATTGTATCCGATAGTAGAAGAAGGTTCTTATTTAGGAAAAACTAGAGAAGAAATCATGAGAATGGTTCAAGAGTCGAATATTGGAGGATAATGTACTTTCGGTACAATGTTTTTCATCCCTTTTAATAACAAATACAAAAAAGCAATCCAGTCTGGATTGCTTTTTATTTATAACAATATGCTAATAGTTTTTTGTTTTTATAAAAATTAGCCTTTTTCCAATACACCCTTCACTAATTTTATCACACTTGGCATAGCGGTATTGGCGGCATTCAAGACCTCTTCATGCGAAACAGGAAATGCAATTTCTGGACCACCTAAGTCTGTAATTACCGAAACACAAAACACACGCATATTCATGTGCTTAGCTACAATTACTTCTGGTACAGTACTCATCCCTACCGCATCACCACCAATATAACGCACCATTCCATATTCTGCTGGCGTTTCGAATGTTGGCCCTTGCAGTCCTACATAAACTCCTTTCTGTATGGTCAAGTTTTTCTCTTTTGCCACTTCTTCGGCAATCGAAATAAAATCTAAATCGTATGGTTTTGACATATCTACAAAACGAGGTCCCAATTCATCAATATTTTTACCTCGCAAAGGATGTTCCGGCATCATATTGATGTGATCTTTCAGAATCATTACATCTCCTACCTGGAAACTAGGATTCACACCTCCCGAAGCATTCGATAAAATCACTTTTTCTATCCCCAATCCTTTGAAAACTCTCATCGGGAAAGTAACTTCCTCCATCGAGTATCCTTCATAGTAATGAAAACGACCGGCCATCATCAATACCTTTTTACCTTCTATCTTCCCGTACACTAAGTGTCCTTTATGCCCCTCTACGGTTACTTGCGGGAAATTAGGGATTTCTTGATAAGGAATTACTATAGGATCTAGAATTTCATTCTCTAGTTTTCCTAAACCCGAACCCAAAACCACCACAAATTCGGGCTGTTCTGGTAGTCGCTTTTTTATATACTCAACTGCGTTTTTGATTCTCTCTAACATAGTCTATAATTAATTCGTTAAATTTTTTTTCATCGTTTAAAGTTACGCTTATTGGCAGATAATACATATCGTTCTTCAACGACTCTTCCTCCATCAGGCGCATGTAATCTTTTTCGGTGGTAAGCAAAATCCTTTCACCTTCTGTATTTTGATATCTTTTTCGGATATACTCTATTTCAGTATTACTAAAGTTATGATGATCTGGGAATTCTAAATGCAAAACTGCTCTAAATTTTTCTTCACAAAAAGCAACAAAATTTTGTGCATTTGCTATTCCTGTCACAACAACCGCATTGTAATTTAACCAGTTACTCATCGGAATTTCATCATGCAAACCAATAAGTTTTGTTGCATATTCTATCTTAGAAAAAAACAACTCTTGTTTTGGCTTCACTCTCAAACTTTCGCGTAATTGTTGAACGTTTTTTTCGGTAAGATTTTCTGGACATTTGGTCACAATAATTACATCTGCACGCTTAGCTCCCGCCCTACTTTCTCGCAGATTCCCGGCCGGCAATAAATAATCTTTACTGTATGGAAATTGATAATCTGTCAATAGAATATTGAATCCTGCTTTGATACTTCTATGTTGATATGCATCATCTAGAATAATTAAATCAGGATAAAAATCGCGGATTATTTTTTGTGTTCCTGTTACACGATTTTCACAAACTGTAACTATAATTTTATTTTTGAAACGACGAAAAAACTGCATCGGCTCATCACCAATATCGTACACTTTCGACTCGTAATTTGCAAACTTGAATCCTCTAGATTTTCGTCCATACCCTCTACTAAGGGTACAAACTTTGTAATTGTTTTTTAGTAGTTCTATTAGATATAGTACATGTGGAGATTTTCCTGTACCTCCAACGCTAAGATTTCCTACATTGATAATAGGTAAATCGAACTGTGTTTGTTTCAGAAATCCTATATTGTAAAAAACATTCCGAAGACTGCTTCCTAACCAATATAAACCCGAGAAAGGGAATAAAAGTTTACGCCAATTCATACTTTTTTACGTATTATCGTTGCGAAAATACCAAATTCTATTTGCTTTCTTACTAACAAAGAGTCATAAAGTTTGATGTTTTGTTTATCTTCGTAGGAAACAACCCAAAAAACAAGATGCTTTTTATCCAAAAACCACAAAGGATTATTTGTCTTACAGAAGAAGGAACAGAACTTTTGTATGCGGCTGGCCTACAAGACCGTTTGGTTGGGATTAGTGGTTTTACATATAGACCACCACAAGCAAGAAAAGAGAAACCCAAAATTTGTACATTTCTTGATGCAAAATTTGATGAAATTGACCAATTGCAACCAGACTTGATTGTTGGTTATTCTGATTTGCAAGCACCCATTGCCAAAGAGTTAATCAAAAGAGGCTATCCAGTTCATATTTTCAATCATCATACTTTGGAAGGAATTTTTGGATACATTCTACAATTTTTTGGCTTGATTGGCGAGCAGTCAATCGGGCAAAAGCTTATAGATGCGTATCATAGACAATTAGAAGACTTGCACAATCGAACCAATCAATACCATAAAAAACCAAACGTATTTTTCGAAGAGTGGTATGATCCTATTATTGCTGCTAGCACTTGGGTACAAGAACTGATTGAACTTTTGGGTGGTGAAATTTCTTTTCCGGATAAAAAAATGGAAAAGTTAGCAAAAAATAGAATTTTACTTCACGAAGAAGTTGTGCAAAAAAATCCTGATATTCTTATTGGGTCTTGGTGCGGAAAAATGTTCAAACCAGAGGAGGTAAAGAAAAGAGAAGAGTTTGATAGGGTAAATGCAGTGAAAAACGACCATTTATACGAAATAAAATCCGAGCTGATTTTACAGCCCGGACCTGCTGCTCTTACTGATGGTGCTAAAGAAATTTTTCGTATCATCGAGCATTTTCATCGCAGCCAATAACATTGACTTCTCGCTCCATGTAAATGCCATATTTGGCATAGATATCGGTCACTATTTTTTCTGAAAGTTTATAGATCTCTTCTCCTGTTGCGTTACCGTAATTCACCAAAACCAATGCTTGCTTAGCATGCACACCTGCATCACCAAATCGTTTGCCTTTCCAGCCTGCATTTTCAATCAACCAACCTGCGGCTATTTTCATACTTCCATCGGCATTGGGATAAGCAACAATTTCTGGATAAGAGGTTTGTAACTCCCTATACTTTTCGACAGAAACAGACGGGTTTTTAAAGAAACTTCCAGAATTCGGAATCACATCAGGATCGGGTAATTTGCTTTGTCTAATTTTGATCACTGCCGAACTGATATCTTTTATCGTTGGAGTAGAAATACCTTCTAATGTTAATTCTTGTTGAATAGCTCCGTACGAAGTTTTCAATTGGTGACTCCTTTTGGTTAGTTCAAAAGTTGCACTTACTAATACAAAATTTCCTTTTTCTTCGTTCTTGAATATCGATTCGCGATACCCGAACCGACAGGCTTCTTTGCTAAAGATATGGATTGTATTATCGAGAATTTTCAGTGCTTCTACTTCGATCAAAGTATCTTTAATTTCTACTCCGTATGCACCTATATTTTGCATAGGTGCAGTGCCGACATTTCCTGGGATCAAGGATAAATTTTCTAAACCACCAAATCCTTTATCTAGGGTTGATAGAACGAATTGGTGCCAATTTTCACCAGCCATTGCTTTTATCCAAACAATATCTTCGGTTTCTTTGACTATAGAAATACCTTTCAGACTTAGTTTTATTACCAATCCATCGAAATTATCCAAAAAAAGAACATTACTTCCTCCGCCCAAGAACAATAACTGTAACGATTTTTCTTTGGCAAAGTCCAAAGCAAATTGTAAATCTTCTAGGGATTTCGCCTCGATAAAATAACGTGCAACAACTGATAAGCGGAAAGTATTGTAATATTTTAGGGAATAATTTTCTCTGATTTCCATGTTTTATCTTTTGGTTCCTGGATAACTTTCGAGGGCTAACTTTATTAATTCTACCGAACGTCTCAGATCATTTTCATTTAATACATAAGCCAAACGAACTTCTTGCAAGCCCGAGTTTGGAGTGCTATAGAACCCTGCTGCTGGCGCAACCATAACCGTTTCTTGATTATCTTGAAATTCTTCTAACAACCAAATGGCAAATTTTTCGGCATTATCTACTGGCAGTTGAGCCACGCAGTAGAAAGCTCCTTTGGGAGTTGGACAAAATACACCTGGGATTTCATTGAGCCCGTTTACCAAAATATCTCGACGTTTTAGATATTCTTCGCGGCAATCTTCGAAATAGGTTCCAGGATTATTATGAGCTTGTGTAGCAATATATTGTGAAATTTCGCATGGGCTTAATCGGGCTTGGGCAAACTTCATGGCTGCCTTAAGAAAAGTTTCATTTCTAGAAATCAAAGCACCGCTCCTTGCACCACACAAACTAAATCGTTTTGATTCTGAATCGATGACAATTGCATTTTCTTTTAAATCATCAAAAGATAAAATCGAAGTAAATTCTTTATCTGTGTATAAATATTCGGCATAAACCTCATCTGCAATCAAATATAAATCGTGTTTCAGCACCAAGTCTTTTAATTGAGTCAATTCTTCTTTGCTGTACACATAACCGGTAGGATTACCTGGATTACAAATTAGGATTGCTCGTGTTTTATCGGTAATCTTATTTGCAAACTCCTCGATTGATGGTAACGCAAAACCATTTTCTATGGTAGAAACTACGGGTACAATCTTCACTTCATTGTTGCATGTAAAACCGTTATAGTTAGCATAAAAAGGTTCTGGTATGATGATTTCATCATTTGGATTACAAATTATCGAAAAGAGCATCAATAAAGCTTCTGAACCGCCTAAGGTTGCGATAAAATTCTCAGGTTGTAAATGAATATTTCTATTCGTAAAATAGTTTGCCAATGCTTCTCTATAGGCCAATGTACCTTCGGAATGGGTGTAAGAAATAATCGTTTCATCGAAGTTTTTCAAACCCTCTAAAGCGGCTTTTGGCGAATCTATATCAGGTTGTCCAATGTTTAGGTGAAACACTTTTTTCCCATTACTTTTAGCTTTATCTGCGTAAGGGACAAGCTTTCTGATAGGTGAAGCAGGCATTTGCAATGCTTTTTCTGAAATAATTCTCATTTTAATATTTTTTTAATATCTCTTTACTGGTATGGCACCGTTTTTGAACCATATGATGATGTAAAATTACAAACGTTTAATCTCAAAAAAAACTTTATTATGAGTAAATTAAATAATGCTACTAAATTATTAGCAGGTTTAGCAATCGGTACAGCAATCGGAGCAGTTGTAGGCTTATTATACGCTCCTGAATCGGGTGAAGATTCACGCAAAAAACTAAAAAAAGAGGCTGACAAAATCAAAAAAGAATTGGACAAATACGCTAATGACTTTTCTGATAAAGCTAAGAAAAGTAAAAAAGAATTAGAAGCTAAATTAGAAGAAGTAAAAAATAAATTAGCAGAACAAAAAGACGAGTTAATTGCAAAAGCAAAAAACGCCAAGAACGAGGCTAAAGATAAATTAGAAGAAGCTCAGGACGAGTTTCAAAAAAATGTAGGAGTTTAATCCTACATTTTTTCTATCTTTTTAGTTTCTTTATTATTGTTCAGTCCCTTAATTTTATTGTATGTTTAAAGATCTAAAAAACCATATCAATAATCGTATTACCCTAGTAAAATATGAAATAGTTGACTCTACTAGTCACATGATTTCTTCTGCAGTATATATTCTTATTATGGCGGTACTTGGTTTTTTTTTACTATTAATTGGTAGTATTGCAGCAGGCTTTTTATTGGGTAAAGTTTTTGATGACAATGGATTAGGTTTCTTGGCAATTACGGGACTTTACTGTTTATTTTTGCTCATTGGAATTTTATTTCGCAAAAAAATTAAACTTTCCATAACGAATACTGCAGTTTTTAATTCTATGAATGCACTTACAAACCAAAATAAGGATGAAGAAGAAGACTAATAAATACACTCCTGGACAAGCAATTACAAATATTGATGAGTTACGTGCTGCAAAGCGTTATTTAAAAAGACAAATCAACGAAAGCGAACATGCTCAGGACAATTCTATTTTGGGAAAAGCTGTGGGGTTTATAGGAAATATGAATTCTGCCGATAGTATTGTTTCGAATAGGATACAACGCTCACTAAATCTTGTTGCTGAAAAAATTTCTACACGATACCCGATGGGTGGTGTTTCGAAGTATATTTTATCGGGTTTGGTTGTAATTACAGTTCCGATTATTACATCAAAACTCCAAAAATTTATTCAGAAAAAACTCTCTTAACTTTTTATTGCTCAATTTCATTCAGCCATTGAAAAAAGAGCGTGAAGTAACGCTGGAATTCTTCAAGCGAAACGCGATGTTCTAAGTTTTCATCGGTTAGTAAATATTTTTCATACACATTATTTCCGCTTAGTTGCTCATAAAATTTCAACTGTTCATCATAAGATATGACTGTGTCTAGTTTACCAGCAACTATATATGTGGGTGCTAAACTTTCTTTCAGTTCGAACTCTTTTGGTACAAAACTTTTCACTTCTTCATAGCGTGTTACACCAGGATTCAACAACAAACATGGTAATTGTTTAATTCTACTTAATAAATACGCTAGTATTGCTCCTAAACTTGTACCACTTAGTATTTCTATTTTTTCTTTTTCGATCAGATTCAACAAATCCTTTATAACAGTCTTTGCCTCTGCATCATAGTCAATCAACGGATATTGTGCATGGGCAATAGTGTCTAGGAAATCTTTTTTTTCCTTAGTTGTAAATCCTTGATAACCATGCAAGTATAGTAATTTCTTTTTTCTCATAGTTCTTTTTTTATTTAATATAAAAAAATAACCATCATGATAACTATAATGGTTATTTCTTTTATTAAACTTACATTCGAATGTGTTTTTTTAGGAGACTATTTTTCTGTCATTTCCCATTCGCCTGTTTGTATATAAGCATCGGCTTGTTTGTATTTTACTTCTTTGATTTCGCCGGTCGAACGGTTTCTAATATTCACTCGTTCATTACGTCCTACTTTATCAACTTGTTCTGGAGAAGTTTTCGCGTCTGTTTTAGTTTCTTTTCCTTGCTCATCTCCTCGAGAAGTTTGCACCTGTTCTGGTGCTTGCTCTTTAGCCTGCTTTATATCTTCTTCGTTGTTATTTTGTGATTGAGGTAATTCACCTTTGAATAAGAATGCAACAATTTCTTTATTGAGGTTATTCAACATTCTTTGAAAGATATTGAATGATTCTTGTTTATAAACTACCAAAGGATCTTTTTGTTCATAAGCGGCATTCTGTGAAGTTCTTCTCAAGTCATCTACATCACGCAAATGTTCTTTCCAATTATCATCAATGATACTTAGAACAATATTTTTTTCGAAGTCACGAATCAATGACTTACAATGAGTTTCATACGATTCTTTGAGGTCTGCAACTATAGTTAGCGTACGGATTCCGTCGGTAAACGGAACCTGAATGCGCGAGAAAATATTTCCTTGATTCTCGTATACATTTGCAATCACTGGATAGGCAGCATTCATCAAATATTCTTTCCTGTTTTTATAGTCTTCTAATGCAGCCTCGTAAACAATATCCGTCAGAGCTTTGATTGAAGTATTTTTGAATCCAGCTTCGTCTACAGGAGATTCCATAGTGAAGTATTTAATCAGATCCAACTCAAAATCTTTGAAATTTTCTACTTCTTTATTTTCTCTAACAATCGCAGCCGATACATCGTAGATCATGTTGGCAATATCTACTCCCAAGCGCTCACCAAACAATGCATTTCTTCTACGTTTGTAGATGACTTCGCGTTGTTTATTCATCACATCATCATACTCTAATAATCGTTTACGAATACCAAAGTTATTTTCTTCTACTTTTTTCTGCGCTCGTTCTATAGACTTGGTAATAACCGAATGTTCGATTACATCTCCCTCTGTATGCCCCATTCTATCCATTAGTTTGGCAATTCTTTCTGAACCAAAAAGACGCATCAGACTATCTTCTAATGAAACAAAAAACTGTGATGATCCTGGATCTCCCTGACGGCCTGCACGACCACGCAACTGACGATCGACACGGCGAGAATCATGACGTTCTGTACCGATGATTGCTAAGCCTCCCGAATTTTTAACTTCTTCTGTAAGTTTAATATCGGTACCACGTCCGGCCATATTGGTTGCAATAGTTACTGCTCCTGGGCGACCAGCTTCCGAAACAATATCTGCTTCTTTTTTATGTAATTTTGCATTGAGAACGTTGTGTGGAATTCCTCTTAGCTTGAGAGCTTTCGATAATAACTCTGATACCTCGACATTGGTTGTCCCTACTAATACAGGACGTTTTTCTTCACGGGCCAATTTTTCTACTTCAGCAATGACTGCTTTGTATTTTTCTCGATTTGTCTTGAATACTAAATCGTTTTTATCCTGTCTTGCAATTGGACGATTGGTTGGTATAGAAACTACATCTAATTTGTATATTTCCCAAAATTCTCCTGCTTCTGTTTCTGCAGTACCGGTCATTCCGCCTAATTTATTATACATACGGAAATAGTTCTGCAAGGTTATCGTTGCAAAAGTTTGGGTTGCAGCCTCTATCTTCACGTTTTCTTTTGCCTCAAGTGCTTGGTGCAAGCCATCTGAATATCGACGACCATCCATGATACGCCCCGTTTGTTCGTCTACAATTTTCACCTGGCCGTCCATCACTACATATTCTACATCTTTCTCGAAAAGCGTGTAAGCTTTAAGCAACTGACTCAACGAGTGAATACGTTCTGATTTGATCGAAAAATTACGAAAGAATTCTTCTTTTTGATGAAGAATTTCTTCTTTTGTACCATTCGAGTTTTCTATTTTAGCTAACTCAGTCGATACGTCTGGTAGGATGAAAAACTGGTCGTCTTCCATACCTTTTGATAAAAGTTCGATTCCTTTATCTGTTAAATCAGATTGATTATTTTTTTCATCAATGACAAAGTACAAGTGTTTATCTACTTTGTGCATTTCTCGGTTATTATCTGCAATGAAATGTGCTTCGGTTTTTTGTAATTGTGCTCGAACTCCATCTTGAGACAAGAATTTTATGAGTGGTTTATACTTTGGTAATCCACGGTATACTTGATAAAGTTTGAATCCTCCATCTTTTAAATTACCTTCTTTGAAAAGAGCTTTGGCCTCGTTCAGAGTTTTATTGAGTTGTTCTCTTTGAATCGAATAGATTCGTTCAATTTTTGGTTTAAGCATATCGAACTCATGACGATCTCCTTGAGGAACTGGCCCAGAAATAATGAGCGGCGTACGAGCGTCATCAATCAACACAGAATCCACCTCATCGACGATCGCAAAGTTCAGTTCTCGTTGTACCAAAGCATCTGGCGTTGCTGCCATGTTGTCACGTAAATAGTCGAATCCAAATTCATTGTTGGTTCCATACACAATATCGCATCGGTAGGCTTCTCTCCTACCAGCAGAGTTTGGTTGATGGTTATCGATACAGTCAACACTCAGCCCATGAAACTCGAAAATTGGAGCCATCCAAGCCGAGTCACGTTTTGCTAAGTACTCATTCACGGTCACCAAATGTACTCCTCTTCCGGTAAGGGCATTTAGATAAATCGGTAAAGTTGCTACCAATGTTTTACCTTCACCGGTTTGCATTTCTGCAATTCGCCCAAGATGCAAAGCTGCACCTCCGATAAATTGCACATCATAGTGTATCATGTCCCATGTGACTTCTCTACCGGCAGCATCCCACTTATTACTCCAAATCGATTGACCTTTTTCCTCGTCAATGACTACATTTACTTTTCGCTGAGCTACTTGCCTATCGAACTCTGTTACAGCAACAACAACTTCATTATTTTCTGCAAATCTTCTTCCAGTTTCACGCATTACAGCAAAAGCTTCTGGCAAAATATCGGTAAGAATCTTCTCCTCTACTTTATATGCTTGCTTATTGATGTCATCGATTTTATTGTAGAGAACTTCTTTTTCATCGTAGTCTTCTATCGATTCGATTTCTTTTTTCAACTCATCGATTTGGGCGTTGTATTGGGCTGTAGCTTCTTTTAATTTAGCCTTAAATTCGACCGTTTTATTGCGTAGTTCATCATTTGATAAGGATTTCATCGACTCAAGAACTTCGTTAGCTTCTTTTACATATTTCTGCAGTTCTTTTACGTCTTTGGCATTTTTATCGCCAAGAAATACTTCTAATATTTTATCGATAATACTCATATTGTATAATTCTTTTCGACTGTATCTTAGTCTTTTTAGGGTTTGTATTGTGTGACAAATATACACTAAACCACGAAAGTTTCGTGATTTAATTCATAAAGTAATTGGGTAGATATAAAAAAGCCCTCTACGGGCTTTTTTACAGTTTTTTTTAATATTCGTCTTCGTTCCAAAGGAAATCCTCCTCGGTAGGATAGTCTGGCCAGATTTCCTCGATACTTTCATACGAATCTCCTTCATCTTCTATCGACTGTAAGTTTTCCACAACCTCTAATGGCGCACCAGTACGAATAGCATAATCAATTAACTCGTCTTTGGTTGCTGGCCATGGCGCATCACTTAAATAAGATGCTAATTCTAACGTCCAATACATATTGTTTGTTTATTTTATCGTTTATAAATGTCCTATACTTTATCTTAAGATATCTCTTGGCAGTCAGTTATCAAAAAATTTGCCAAAGTCAACTTGTCAGTTTCTGCGTCAGTTTCTTAATTTTATGTTTGAATAAAAATACTTATTTTTAACCAAGTAAAAAAGGAAAATGAACACAAAAATCAATCAATTATTTGGTATAAAATATCCTATCATACAAGGTGGAATGATTTGGAATTCTGGCTGGAAATTAGCTTCTGCTGTCTCTAATCAAGGTGGTTTGGGTTTAATCGGGGCTGGCAGTATGTACCCGGATATTTTACGCGAAAATATACAAAAATGCAGGCTCGCAACAAACTCACCCTTTGGTGTAAACGTCCCGATGCTCTACCCAGATATCGAAGAGGTTATGGAAATTATTTTACAAGAAAAAGTGAAAATAGTTTTTACTTCTGCTGGTAATCCCAAAACGTGGACTCAATACCTCAAAGAAAATGGAGTAACCGTGGCACATGTAGTAAGTAGCAGTAAATTTGCAATAAAAGCACAAGAAGCTGGGGTAGACGCTGTCGTGGCAGAAGGTTTTGAAGCCGGCGGACATAATGGCAGAGAAGAAACCACTACACTTTGTCTCATTCCACATGTTGTAGAAATGGTCGACATACCTGTTATTGCAGCAGGAGGAATAGGCAAAGGTTCACAGATTGCAGCTGTTTTAGCGCTAGGTGCACAAGGCGTTCAGATTGGTTCTCGTTTTGCAGCAACGCACGAATCTTCATCGCACGAAAATTTTAAGAATGAAATTCTGAAAGCTCAAGAAGGAGATACTCAATTAACTCTTAAAGAGTTGGCCCCGGTAAGATTACTCAAAAATAAATTTTATCAAAAAGTACAAGATGCGTATGCAAATGGTGCAAAGAAAGAAGATTTGGCTGAACTTTTAGGTAAAAGACGTGCAAAAAAAGGAATGTTCGAAGGTGATTTACACGAGGGAGAATTAGAAATCGGACAAGTAAGTGCCTTGATAAATGAAATATTAAGTGTAGAAGAAGTATTTAATGAATTACTTTCAGAGTATACAGCTACTATCGAAAAAATGAAATTTTTATAATAATATTATTATTTTCTGATTGGTTTATTCTATTGAAAAAGCTGACCTCTATGAAGGTCAGCTTTATTTTAGAAGGGAGGTTTTCTATTTTTCCCTACAAAAAAATATAATAACCTACAGCCTACCTTGTTCCTTTAATCTCCAATAACGTAGAAGACCACCGACCGACATCCAAGAAGGATTGGCCAATTCGTATGCCTGAATCTGTTCTTCATCTAAGCCTTTGCTCCGATAAAAAGATTGAATAGTATCTACAAAAACTGGGGTAATATCTTCTGTAGGTTTCTGATCTTCATACATTGGCTGGATATAATTGGCCCATTTATCCAGTTCAACTTCAAGTTGTCTAAACAAGTTTTCGACATCATCGTGATAGCCGTAATGCGTTTGATAGATTCCTTTTGCTTTTATTTCTCTCAATCTTTCTATTGTCTTCTTCCATAATTCTATATTGATATCTGGAGGTGGACACGGTGGAACAACAGGCCCATTCTCTATCTTCACACCTGCTACATCTCCTGTAAAAAACACCTCCTCTAACTTGTATACATTATGATGCACTGCATGTCCTGGAGTATAAAACGTTTCGAAGATTGCATTCCCGAACTCTACACTTTGTCCATCAGCTAATCCTACCAAAGACTCTTCTTTAATAGGTTTCATTTCACCCCAGAGAGAATCCATCTTATCTTGATAGATTTGCTTAGCAGAGTTCCAGAGTTTTTCTGGATTTTTGAGATGAGGAATTCCGATCGGATTGAGAAAAATTGTCGCTCCATGTTCTGCAAATTTCCAAGCAGCACCTGCATGATCAAAATGGATATGCGTTAACAAAACATTTTCTACATCGACTACTCGCCAACCTAATCTCTCGATACCAGCAGCTAGCGTCTCGAAAGTAGAATAAGGTCCTGGATCGAGCAAAACAGGCCCTTGTTCGGTCTCAATAAGATAAGCTGCAATAACTTTTTTATTGTTCTGAAAATTGAGATCGATTGTATGTATAGTTACCATGACTATAATATTTCTTCTATGGTATAATCGATTCCGTTAAAATTTAATGTATCATTTTCTCTTTTTCCGACCAATGCCTCGAAGATTGGTGCACTTGTACTAATGCCGACAAATCGTTTTCCGTTCCACTCAAAATCTTTGAATGCTAATCCTATTACCATGTTTACTTTATCTGTAAACACTACGTTACCTTCGGTAATTTCCGGTACTAATTCTGGTTTTAAGTTTATAAATTGATTCAATAAATCTTTCTCTCGATCGATTCTCAATTGTAGGTTTCTAGCAGCATCGGTTGACTGATTTTGTTGTGAAAAATCATCCAACTCTAGGCTTGATTCTTCATCTAAGTCGGCACTCTCGGCATAGATTTTATGAGATTCTTCTAGTTTTTTTATTTCATTTCTTTTCAATTCGATTAAATGATCGATAATTTCTTTTCGGATATGTGTTTTTTTCATAATATTTATTTTTATTTTTTTTAAATTTTTTCTAGGTATCTTATTTCAATTGCTGCACTACTTCGGTTAATTCTTCTAGAGTAAATGCACTTGGATGATGCAGTATTTTAACACGATTTTTATAAAAGTTGGTAACGGGAATAGCTCCAAACCAATTTTCATCGATCGATGATCGCCAAACTTTTTGATTTTTCAGGTCATCCAACAAAAAAAACTCACCATTTAGATTTTCTTTTCGGATAATCTCCTTCATTCGCTCAATTTGCTTTGGACGATCAAACGATACAAAAACCCAACGAACGTCGTCTTTATTTTGTTTTTCTACAACAGAAAAATAAGGTAACTCTGCCAAGCATGGCATACACCATGTTGCCCAATAATTTACTACCGTTAATTGTTTATCCGAACGCAGGATTGCTTTTTGTAATTCTTCATGGTTAACAACTTTTATTTCTTGAGAAAAAAGAGGAGTTGTCATCAGAAAGCTTACACGGACGAATATGAGTAGGATTTGTTTTATCATTCTTTCTATTTATATACTAAAAATACCAAATTCTCTTTAGCTTCTCATCATAAATATCTTAAAATAACCCTAAATTTGTATCAAATACTAATAACATTGTTTTCAAAAGAAGAAGCGAAACGCATAAAGCACGAATTCTGGACAGCTTTTGGTTCGTACATGAAGTTGCAACCCAATGCAGAAGGCAGACGTATCAATTGGATTAATTACAAAACCGGTATAAAAGGATTGTTTTTCAAGACCGATGTGTTCAATCGACATGCAGAAATCAGCGTGCAAGTGGCGCATCCAGATCCGTCATACCAACAAATGATTTGGGAACAACTCGAAGAGTTCGATCTTGTTTTTGCTTCGTATTGCGGAGATGATTGGGTCTGGGAAAAAAATGATTTTTCTGACGAAGGGAAACCCATTTCGAGTATCCGCTTGAAACTAGATCAAGTAAGTATTTATCGCGAAAGTGATTGGGCAGAAATTATTCGCTTTCTGAAAGATAATTCAATTGCTTTGGATGTTTTTTGGGTAGACCACAAGGCTTCATTCGACTTGTTTAAGTAGGATTTTCACAACGAAAACATTCTACATCAATCAATTCTCTAGCTTCTTCTAACACATTATTTTTGGTGTTTTCGTCTAGACTCAGTTCATCTAATACTGTAGGATTTTCGACCAACTCTTTCACCAATATTGTTCCTTTTTCCATGAGTTGTTTCTCTTGTTCTTTGGTAAGATTCGTTAGACAAGTCAACGGATACAAGGCACTATAATCAACTATTTCTTTGATGTTTTTTCCTTCGGGATAGTTCCAAGAAATCAATCCAATCCCATAATAATTTGCGAAATCTATCGAATCAGTAGTAAGATAAGCATTGGTTACCAAAAAGCCTTTGGTTGGTTTCATTTTCTTACCGAAAAACTCGTACTCATTATTCATCACATCTTTTATTCTCGACAGTATATACATCGGCGTTGTAACGCTAATTTTGGCATCTAAGTCATTTCTGAATTTACACTCGCAAAAAATAAGTTCCTCCCCTTTTAGGGCAACAACATCTATTTCGTGTGTTACAGCTGCGCCCTGAACTGTGATTCCGGTAAGTGCTTGATAACCTTGCTCGATAAAGATTTTTGCAATCCATTCCTCGAAAAGATGCCCTTCTGGCCCGAGTTCTTGCAAGGCTCTTTTCAGGCTATAGCGTGCAGCATATGAAGAACGAAACTTTTTGAGTTCATCAAAAGCTTTCTGATACAATTCTCGTGTGCTGATACCCGAATACAAAAAATTATTAACAGTCGAAAAAACTTCTTCTATTTCGGATTTCGTAGCGCCAGAACGAGAAAGAGAACGGCGCAAACTCTTTGGGTCAAAATCGACTAATTCGCCAGATTGTTTTTTTACTTTCACCTAATTATTATTTAGATTTAGGATTAAAAGTATAAAAACTTGAGGATAATTAAAATTAAATTAGAAAGTTCTTTCCTATCTTAAAAGTCAAGACATTTTCGATAATTTTGTATAAAACCTATTAACAATGCAAATTCTTGTTGTAGAAGACGATAAACGAATTAGTGATTTTCTGACGAAAGGATTAGAAGAAAATGGCTATTTGGTGACCTTGTGTAAAACGGCCGAGGAAGTTATAGAAAATTACCTCGATTTGCAGTGGGATTTATTTATTGTCGATGTTATGTTGCCCGGAATCGATGGTCGACAATCGGTACAAACTCTACGCTATAAAAAAATTACGGCACCGATTCTCATGCTTTCTGCACTGAATACGGTGTAAGATAAAGTGAATGCTTTGGATGATGGTGCTGATGATTATCTCACGAAACCATTTCATTTTGATGAGCTTTTTTCTCGTATCAAAGCGCTAACAAGAAGAGCAAATCGCCTCATAGAAACCACTACCAACCTACAACAATTTGGGAGTTTGAGCATCGATTATGATCAATACAAAGTTTCGGTGAATCAAAAAGAAGTTGATCTTTCTCCAACCGAAATGAAACTCCTTCTCTATCTCATTGAAAATAAAGATAAAACCGTCACACGAATGCAAATTCTGAATGCCGTTTGGGGAATACAATTCGATAATCAGACCAATATTGTAGATGTGTATATTTCTTATTTGCGCAACAAAATAGAAACCGAAGATAAATTTATTTTCACGGTAAAAGGATTTGGTTATTTATTCAAACACGACGCATGAGTTTAAAAAATCGCTTAGCCTTTTATACGAGTTTACTTTTTGGAGTAGCCATTTTGGTAGCATCGGTTTTAATTTATTTTTTCTTTTCGACAAAAATGATTCAGCGCGAATATAAAAATCTCGAAAGCAAAACCTTACTCGCCGCTTTTTATTATTTAGAAGAAGATGAAGTTTCGCATTCGGAACATCAAAGCATACAAAATAGACTTTCGAAATCGATCTCGAAAAAGAATATTTTAGTGTTCAATGAAAAGAATAAAAAGTTTGGTGGAAATATGGTCGATGATGTCGAAATTACCGAAAACTTTGTAGAAACAATTCGAAAAAATAAAGAAGCTAATTTTCGGACCGATAACTTTTTTTATAGCGGCTTATTTTATCATGACAATCAAGGCGATTTTGTTATTATCACTAGAGAATCAACCGATGAATTTTATGGTTTAATGAATTCACTTTTACAAATTCTTGTCCTAGTTTCAGTAATTGGTTTGTTGGTTGTTTTTCTTTTCGGACAGCTAATCGGCCATATTGCTTATCAACCTATTTCCTTGATGATGAAACAGATAAAATCAAGAAACTCCGAAAATTTTCAACATCCTATCCAACTCGAAAAAACGTATAAAGAAGTTGAAGATTTGGTAAAAACGTACAATCATTTTGTGGAACGTTTAGGGGAAACATTTTTGGTACAAAAAAACTTTATCGATTATGTTTCGCACGAATTTAGAACGCCGATGACCGCAATTTTAGACACTATAGAAGTTACCAAACAAAAAGAAAGAAGTGTAGAAGAATATAAAAAAGTGAATCTACAGTATGCAAATTATGTCGAAGATTTGCGCGATACACTCGATCAAATGATGATTCTTTCTGGTGTGAAAACCAATTTAGAACTGTCCCCAATTCGGATAGATGAAATTATTTTTCAGATGATCGAACAAGAAGCTGCATTAAAAGAAGCCAAATTTCAATTGGATTTTGAGTTGAAAAATCAACAATTACTCATTCAACAAGGTAACGAAAAAATGTTGCGTTTGGCAATTCTCAACATTTTAGAAAACGCCATAAAATACTCTCATAATCAATTAGTTAAAATTAGTATATCCGAAGAAGAAAATCATTTACAACTACAAATTAAAGATCAAGGAATTGGTATAGAAAAAGAGGATTTACACAGAATTACGTCGAACTTTTATCGTGGCAGCAACACCTCAGAATTTAACGGAAAAGGAATCGGACTTTCTCTTGCCAATATTATTTTCAAGATTCATCATATCCAACGGATATTCTTGCGGTTCATAAAAGTCCGATTACCGAGCAACTGCTAATGCCGGGAAAAATAGAATATGATGAAAACGATTTGGTAAGCTTTCGGAGTTTGCTCGATGGTGTGGTAGATAATGTCAATTTCGAGTTGGGCGATTATGTGAAGAAAGGACAAGTTTTGACGACGATAAAATCGTCTCAAATTCAGGAATTGTATCAACAACAACGTTTCTTTCAGAATCAGATTACTTTACTTAACAAACAAATTTCTACCAAAAAAGAATTGTTGAATGATGGGATGATTTCTGCTCCCGAAGTTTTAGAGTCGGAGCATGAATTGGCAAGTGCCAAAATCGAGTTAGAAAGAATCAAGCAAACTTTGCAATTGTACAGAGCTGTTGGGCAGGATGCTTTTCAGATTTTGGCGCCGAAAAAGGATATATCATTCAGAAATCGATCAGTTCTGGACAAAGTATCACGTCGGATAGCGATGCTTTGTTTTCTATTTCGAACCTTAAAAAAGTTTGGGTAATGGTGAATATTTATGTAAGCAATCTAAAATATGTAAAAACTGGCGATCTAGTGAAAGTAAAAACCATTGCTTATCCAGACCAAATTTACACCGGAAAAATCGATAAAATTTATAATGTTTTTGATGACAATGAACACGTTCTGAAAGCGCGCGTTGTCTTAGAAAATCAAAATTTGAATCTTATGCCAGGCCTAAGGGTTGATATTATCATCAATAAAAACACTTCAGACCGAAACGCATATGCGATTCCTAATGACGCTTTGATTTTTTCAACAACAAAAACTATCTCGTTACCTACAAAAACGACTGTACTCTTGAGGCGAAAAAAGTGACGCCAATTAGCAATAACGAAGAGTGGACGTATATAGAAGAAGATTTGGCTTCGGATGAAAAAGTTATCGGGTCGAATGCTTTGCTCATTTTCGAACAAATAAACCAATATTTCATGCAAAAGTTTGTTCAAAACATCGTTACTTTCTCGCTACGACACACAACCTTGGTGATGTTTGGGGTTTTTGTGTTATTGTTCGGAGGTATTTATGCGCTTAAACACACGCCAATAGAAGCTTTCCCAGATGTAACCAATACGCGAGCAAGAATCATTATACAATGGCCTGGTCGAAGTGCAGAAGAAATGGAAAAATTGGTTACTCTACCGATTTCTAAAGAAATGAACAGCATCCCACACAAATCGAATATTCGTTCGATTTCTCTTTTCGGACTTTCAGTGGTGACGGTTCAGTTCGAAGATAATGTAGATGATTTCTATGCGCAACAATATGTGTCGAATAAATTAAACGACGTTGATTTGCCTGAAGGTGTAAACAGCGAAATTGAGCCACCTTCGGGTGCAACCGGTGAAATTTTTCGATACATTATCAAAAGTGACCTCCCACTAAAAGAAGTTACAGCTTTGCAAGATTGGGTAATCGAACGCGAATTACTTTCGGTTCCGGGCGTTGCTGATGTCGTAAGTTTTGGTAGTGAAGAAAAAATCAACATCCTAAACGAACGTCATTTACCCGAAAATACAACCATAGAAACCGTTGTAGACCGTACAACCTTGGTCGATAATACGGTAAGGACTGTTTCTAAAAACTTGATCGAAGGAATTCTTTTGGTTTCGCTCATCGTCTTTATTTTCTTGTATAATTGGAAATCAACCTTCATTGTTGCATCTGTAATTCCATTATCGTTTTTATTCGCTATTATCATGCTGAAAATTCAAGGATTACCAGCGAATTTAATTTCGATGGGATCACTCGATTTCGGACTATTACTCGAAGGAACTTTGGTAATTGTAGAAACTGTTTTTGTTGCCTTAGCCGCACAATCTCACAAAATAGGACCCGAAAGATTTGCCCGAATGAATAAACACGGACTCATCAAAAAAAGTGCTGGTAGTGTTGCTTCGTACATCTTTTTTGTCCTCATCATCCTCATCGTAGCCTTATTACCTATTTTCTCTTTTCAGAAAGTAGAAGGAAAAATGTTTAGTCCGTTAGCCTTTACGTTAAGTTATGCCCTTTTAGGTTCATTGATTTTGAGTTTAACGTATGTTCCGGCAATGTGTAAACTTCTTTTCACGAAAAACATCGAAGAAAAAGAAAACTTTATTACCCGATTTTTTCAGAGAAATATTTATAATTTGTTTCAAGTTACCTTCAAATACAAAAAAACGACAATTGCAATATTTTTAGGAATCCTCACAATTTGTTTTGTAAAATTCTCTCATTACGGATCAGAATTCCTACCAAAACTCAACGAAGGAGCAATTTACGTTCGGGCAACTTTACCGAATAGTATTAGTTTGGATGAATCGATAAGATTGACCAAAGAAATGAAAGAAAAGTTGATGAAAACCATTCCCGAAATAGATTTTGTTCTGACGCAAACCGGACGACCAAATGACGGAACCGACCCTACAGGTTTTTTCAATATTGAATTCAATGTCCAACTAAAAGACGAAAAAGATTGGGAAAGAAAAGTTCCTAAAGAAACCATAATCCAAGAAATGCGTACGCAACTCGATCATTATCCTGGAATCAATTTTGGTTTTAGTCAACCGATTCAAGATAACGTAGAAGAATATGTTGCTGGCGTGAAAAGTGCTTTGGTTATCAAAATTTTTGGAGATGATTTATACGACTTAGAAAAATATGCCAATCAAGTTGCAGCAGCCATCGAAAAAGTTGACGGAATTACCGATATCAATGTTTATAAAAATATCGGTTTACCTGAACTCAAAATTCAACTTCACGACTCGAAAATGGGCAAATATGGCATTCAAACTGCCGATGTACAAGCAGTGATAGAAATGACAATCGGTGGCCAATCCGCTACTATGTTCTACGAAGGCGATCGCCAATTTGATGTCGTTCTTCGCTTCAACAAAGAATACCGAGATACTCCCGAAAAAATAGGAAATATTCTTATCCCAACCAGTAATGGGCAAAATATTCCTTTGCAAGAGATTGGCAGTATTGGTTACCAAACAGGGCCTGCGTTTATTTACCGAGAAGGCAACAGTCGCTATATCGGCGTAGGTTTTAGTATCGAAGGACGCGATTTAGGAAGCAGAAGCACCATAGACGAAGCCAAACAAGTTGTTGCCAAGGAAGTTCATCTACCTAAAGAAAACCATATGGAATGGGCTGGGGAATTCGAATGTAAAGAACGTGCCGCCAAACAACTCGCATTGGTCATTCCGGTTTCGTTGGTTTTGATTATGCTTTTGTTGTACTCTAATTTCGGAAATGTAAAAGATACAGCCGTTGCGGCGCTTACTCTTCCGTTTGCGTTTATCGGTGGATTTTTATCGCTTTGGATAACCGGTACAATTTTCGGAATCTCAGCTGGAATCGGATTCATTATCTTGTTCGGAGTTGCAACTATTGACGGGATTGTTCTTATTGGTATGATTAGTGAAAACCGAAGACATAAAATTCCACTAAAACAAGCCATAGAAGAAGGAGTAAAAAGTAGAATTCGTCTGGTTGTGATGATTGCTCTTATGGGATCAATGGGCCTTTTACCAGCAGCACTTTCGACCGGTATGGGATCTGAGATTCAGAAACCTTTAGCCATCATGATTGTCGGCGGATTGATTTGTTGTTTATTCCTATCCTTTACCATCCTACCAATTGCTTATTATTGGATGTACAAGGAACGTTCACCCAAGGAAATAGAAGCCTAAAAAGAATTCAGTATATTTGCAAAAAATGTCTCTATGAAGCTTGAAGAACAATTGAAACAACGTAGCAATAACAGCTGCGAACTTACGGGCCTTACCGAGGAACTTAGCGTATTCGAAGTTCAACCAAATGCGACAAACGATCCTAATCGTTGCATTTACATTGCAGAAGTATGCAAAGCGCAATTAGAAAAACGAGCCGATTTGGATCCACAATTTTGGGAAAAGTATTTACCTACCAGTATGTGGAGCGAAGTTCCTGCCGTACAAGTTGTTGCTTACCGACTGCTGCAACGCATGAACAACGAAGCGTGGGCTGCCGATGCATTGGACATGTTGTACTTAGACGAGGATACACTCGAATGGGCAAAAGCCGTAAAAGATGATGCAGCCGAATTGCACAAAGATGTCAATGGAAATATTTTGGTTGCTGGCGATACTGTAACCCTAATCAAAGATTTGGATGTGAAAGGCTCTTCTCTCAATGCTAAAATAGGAACAGCAGTGCGCAATATTCGTTTGGTGCACGATAACCACGAACAAATTGAGGGGAAAGTTGATGGACAAACAATAGTAATTCTGACCAAATTTGTAAAAAAACAATAAACATAATAACACGCGAAACCTTATAAAATCCTACCTATTTGTCGAGTAGGATTTTTTGTTTTCGATTGGTAGGATAAAATCATACTTTGTGAATGTATTGTATATCATCCTACCAGATATTACCCAACCGTAAAAGAAATAACAAAGAGATAAGGTCGAAAGCTTGAAGGTGTGTATTTTTGTGTTTATATTATCCTACAAATAAAAAAACGATGATCAATAAAGAAGTCAAAGCGCTTATTATAAGCACAAGTACAATTTATGGAAGTGATTTTTTAGAGTATATCCGAGAAGAAATAAAAGATTTTACCCAAACCGATGAGTTAATTTTCATCCCTTTCGCACAACCTTCTGGCATTAATTATGACGATTATACCGAAAAAGTGAAAAATGCCTTGCAAGCACATGAAATTAAAGTTCGAGGCATACACGAATTTGAAAATAAGAAAGAAGCAATCCGAGATGCCAAAACTATTTTTGTGGGTGGAGGAAACACATTCTTACTCCTGAAAACCTTATACGAGTTGGACCTGATGACAACTTTACGAGAAGCCATTCTATCGGGAACACCTTATATCGGGACAAGTGCAGGCAGTAATTTGACCGGACAAACAATCGGGACAACGAACGATATGCCAATCGTTTATCCACCAAGTTTCGAGGCGCTGAAAATATTACCTTTCAACCTAAATCCGCATTACCTAGAAGCCGACCCAAATTCTACACACAAAGGAGAAACGAGAGAGCAGCGAATTGCCGAATTTTTGATACAGAATGACATAGCTGTTCTTGGTCTAAAAGAAGGTTCTTGGTTGGAGATTTTGGAGGGAGAAATCACGCTAAAAGGATCAGAAAACGCAGTTTGGTTTAGCAGAAAAAACAAGGAAAGAATCATCGAAAGCGGAATGAGAATGAGTAGTTTATTGCAATAAATATTTTTTAATCTCTAAAATTCATTCTTACTCTCCTAATAAAAAGTTGATAAAGTATATACTAATTATATAAAATAAATATCAATTAGGGTTGCATGCAATGAAAATAATTCCTTCTAAAATGTAAAGATAATTGAAACAATAAATCCCTTTCATTTTCTCATGAAAGGGATTTATTTACTATTGATGTTTAATTGTTTAGTCGGATATTATATCTACAACTGGTCTATTGTCTGCATTAGCCAATAACCAAACTGTAGCAAAAATTAGTTTCGTACGCTGTGTAAGAATTGGGTAATTTATCTTATCGGGAGTATCGCTAGGTTGGTGATAATCTTCATGGACACCATTAAAATAAAAAACCGACGGAATCTGATACTTTGCAAAATTGTAGTGATCAGATCGGTAATAGAATCTATTTGGATCGTCTTTGGTATTGTATTTTTCATCCAAAACAATAGAACTGTATTGTGTGGCTTCTCGTACTTTTTTATCCAAATCAGAACTCAACATATTAGATCCAATTACATAGACAAAATTCTCTTGTTGCAAATGCTCGTTGTCTACACGACCAATCATATCAATATTAATGTTAGCAATGGTCTTATCCAACGGGAAAATGGGATGATCGGTATAATATTTCGATCCTAATAAACCTTTTTCTTCTCCAGAAACATGTAAAAAAAGGATCGACCTTTTAGGTCCTACTCCTTTATCATAAGCCATTTTCATGACGCGCGCAATTTCCATCACCGCAACCGTTCCAGAGCCGTTATCATCTGCACCGTTGTATATTAGCCCATTTTTCACCCCTTCATGATCGTAATGAGCCGATAAAACCAAAACTTCGTCCGCTTTTTCGGTTCCAGGAATAAAAGCTAAAATATTACGCATTTCACCTTCTACACGATTAAAGGTTTTGGCTGGAATAGTCTGAAAATAAGGTTTATCAGTTCCTTTTACCGAAGAAATCCCTAAATTTTTGTAATACGAAACTATATGATCGGCGGCCAATCGCTCGCCTTCTGTGCCTGCATTGCGCCCTTGCATTTGGTCTCCTGCCAAAATAAATAATTGTTTCTTCAGTTCGGTTTCGCTTACTTGTTGAGTGAATTTTTCTATCGTGTTCGGATTATTCAGCTTTTGGATAGGATTACACGATAAAAAACTTATCGACACCACAATTGATAGCATGAAATGTTTCATTATTCTAATTTTTGATTAAATTTATTCATAACTAAATAAGAAATGTAAAAGTAATTGTTTTTTGGGATTTGATAACCATCGGTTGATAAATCCTGATAAATGTAAATAATCTATACATATGGGATCACAGTTATTCAGAAAAAAATCTGTAGAAAAAATACTAGCCGAATCGCAAGACAGCAATCATCATCTAAAAAGAACCCTACGAACCAAAGATTTGGTTGGTTTCGGAATCGCTGCAATTATCGGTGCCGGAATTTTCAGCACCATCGGACGAGCGAGCTATGAAGGTGGTCCAGCAGTTGTTTTTCTTTTTCTATTTACTGCTTTAGCTTGTGGGTTTACTGCATTTGCCTATGCAGAATTTGCCTCGTTGGTTCCTGTTTCTGGGAGTGCCTACACGTATAGTTATGTAGCTTTTGGTGAATTATTCGCCTGGGTGATTGGTTGGGCTTTGATTATGGAATATGCCATTGGAAATATTGTTTTAGCAATTTCTTGGAGTGATTACTTTACTACATTTCTCTCTGGCATGGGAATTCATTTACCAGAATGGATGACGATGGATTACTTTACAGCTCGCGACGGACATGCACTCATCAGTAACGAATTGGCAAAAGGTTTTACTTTAGAAGGATTGAAAAGCACCCCATACGCACAAGATATAGCCAAGTATTTAGCCTTCGAAAACGCTCCTAAAATCGGATTTAATTTAGTTCTTGATATTCCAGCTTTGGTCATTACTTTTCTAATTACAGCTTTGGTATTTAGAGGGATAAACGAGACACGAAAAATGAGCAATGCCATGGTATTCCTGAAAATAGCTGTAGTTTTATTGGTCATATTGGTAGGATTTTTCTATGTCTCGCCCGAGAATTGGAGTCCTTTTGCACCCAACGGAATTAGCGGAGTTTTGGCCGGTGTCAGTTCGGTTTTCTTCGCTTATATAGGTTTTGATGCCATCAGTACAACAGCAGAAGAATGTGTAAATCCGAAAAAAGATTTACCACGTGGTATCTTCTTATCCATCATAATCTGTACTATTTTATACATTTTGATTGCATTGGTAATAACAGGGTTGGTTCATTATTCTGAACTAAATGTTGGCGATCCTTTGGCGTATGTTTTCGAGCAGATAGAAGATTTGCAATGGTTGGCAGGGATAATTTCTATTTCGGCTGTTATTGCAATGGCAAGTGTTTTTATCGTGTTCCAAATTGGGCAACCAAGAATTTGGATGACCATGTCTAGAGATGGCTTACTTCCGAAACGATTTTCGAATATTCACCCGAAATACAAAACACCTTCCTACGCAACTATTTTTACAGGTTTTGTGGTTGGGATACCCATTTTGTTTACCGATCTAGAGTTTGTAGTGGATGCTTGTTCCATCGGGACACTTTTTGCTTTTGTTTTGGTTTGTGCTGCCGTAATCCGTCTAGATACCAATCCACAAATGAAAAGAGGAAGTTTCCGTACACCGTTTATCGATGCGCGTTGGGTAATGCCTATTCTCACGCTTCTTATCGTTGTGTTATGTTTGACAACCTTCGAAAAAGAAACCAAAGCTTTTTTTACTTTACAACCAGAACCGATGCCTATAGAATCACTCATTCAATCCCTTAACCCAAAAGAGTTGCAAGACACCCAAAGATTTATCGAAGATCAAAACCATGGACAAGCTGTTGCACATCTCGATCATTACCTCAAAAATCTTACACCTACACAATATGCAGACCTTCTCGATAAGTTACCGATCGATGAACAAAAAAAATTAGAAGTTGGCTGGGATGTTTTCAAACACAAAATCCCTATGTATCTTTTTATATTAATTTTCTTTGGGATGTTTATACGCTCATACTTTTATAAGACTTCTATGATTCCACTAGCGGGAATGCTTTGTTGTTTTTATATGATGGCACAATTAGGCATCAAAAATTGGCTTATTTTCTTATGTTGGCTCTTTATAGGATTGGCGATTTATTTTGGATATGGTTACCGACATAGCAAATTAAAAAAAGAAAAGAATCTAATTCAATAATAAATCCTATCGAAAAGCAGATTATTTGCTTCTTTATTTTCAATCTATACTTTACCTTTGCACCATAAATAGAAAGACACATGTTTAGAACGCATACTTGTGGACAACTGACACAAGCCAATATCAACGAAAAAGTTACGCTAAGTGGCTGGGTAGCGACCCTACGCGATAAAGGTTTTATGTTATGGATCGATTTGCGCGATCGTTACGGAATTACCCAAATAATTTTGGATGAAGATCGTTCGTCAACAGAACTTTTTGAGACCGCTCGTCTTTTGGGTCGTGAATATGTTATTCAGGTAACGGGAACAGTTATCGAACGTACAGCGAAGAATCCACAACTTGCAACCGGTGAAATAGAAATCCTGGCAGAAGAGATAAAGATTCTTAATGAATCTGCACTTCCTCCTTTTACGATAGAAGACCAAACTGATGGTGGTGAAGATTTACGCATGAAATATCGCTATTTGGATATTCGTAGAAATCCTGTAAAAGATAAATTAATCTTCCGTTCGAAGGTCGCACAAGAAGTAAGAAAATATCTTGATGCACAAGATTTTGTAGAAGTAGAAACTCCTGTCCTGATTAAATCTACCCCAGAAGGAGCACGCGATTTCGTGGTTCCATCTCGTATGAACCCTGGTCAATTTTATGCTTTACCTCAATCTCCGCAAACCTTCAAACAATTGTTAATGGTAGGAGGACTGGACAAATATTTCCAAATCGTAAAATGTTTCCGCGACGAAGATTTACGCGCCGATAGACAGCCAGAATTCACTCAGATCGACTGCGAAATGTCGTTTGTAGAACAAGAAGATATAATAGAAGTATTCGAAGGCTTGACCAAACACCTGCTTAAGACCTTCAAAAATTTAGACTTCGAACAGTTCCCTAGAATGACCTATGCCGAAGCCATGAAACGTTACGGAAACGACAAGCCTGATATTCGTTTTGGGATGGAGTTTGCCGAGATTACAGACCTGGCTCAAGGCAAAGGTTTTTCTGTGTTCGACGATCAAGAATTGGTGGTTGGGATTGCGGCAGAACAATGCAATTCCTATACCCGCAAAGATATAGATAAACTTATCGATTGGGTAAAACGACCACAAATAGGTGCTTCTGGTCTTATTTGGGTTCGATGCAACGAAGACGGAACGTATAAATCATCGGTTGATAAATTCTTCACCGAAGACGATTTAGCCGCTTGGGCAAAACGCATGAATGCCAAACCTGGCGATCTTTTGCTTATTATGTCTGGCAAAGGCGACAAAGTACGTGGACAGCTTTCGGCTCTACGAATGGAGATTGGTGAACGCTTAGGTCTTCGTAAGCCAGATGAATTTGCACCTCTTTGGGTAGTAGATTTCCCGCTATTAGAATGGGACGATGAAACTCAACGCTATTATGCGATGCATCATCCATTCACTTCACCAAAAGTAGAAGATTATGATTTGATCAAAACAAATCCGGGCGAAGTACGAGCAAATGCTTATGACTTGGTATTGAATGGCAATGAAATTGGCGGAGGATCTATCCGTATTTTCGATCGCAAGTTACAGGCCGAAATGTTCGAACTTCTCGGATTCTCACCAGAACAAGCCGAAGCACAATTCGGATTTTTGATGAATGCCTTCAAATATGGTGCGCCACCGCATGGAGGTTTGGCTTTTGGTTTTGATCGTTTGGTATCTATTTTAGATGGCTCGGAAACAATACGCGATTATATTGCATTCCCCAAAAACAATTCGGGTCGAGATGTGATGATCGATGCGCCTGCAAAAATAGATGAAGCACAATTAGAGGAATTGTCCATAAAAATTGATTTGCCTTCTACAGATGAGCCAAAGTAGTTGAAAAATAAAAAAACATAAAAAATCCTGTTCTCTGAGCAGGATTTTTTTATAATTTATAGATTATTCATACCATAAATAGAAATATGATTGAGACGCTCGTCGCGATTATGGATGTTTTTTTCCTTGATGACAAGTAAAACAAGTAACTTTTGGCGCATCTTTGTCTAAAGAAACTCCAAAGTATTTTTTATTCAATTCGAAAGTCATATTTAACATTCCTCTGGCAATTTCTTTATTTTTCACTGCGTCTGATGCAAAATCTAATTCTCCCTCTGCATTAGATGCATGACAAAAATTACATTTAACTCCTAAAGATGTATTGAAATTTTTCATCATGCCTTTCAACTCTTCTTCTGAGATTGTTTTGGGTAAAACTTTTAGGTTTTTCCAGCCTGGATTATTACTTGCTAATTCCCTCCCTTTGTCTACCTTGCCTAAGGCATTCGAGCTACACGATACAACAAGAATCAGAGCGAATAGCAAACCAAATAGCGTTTTGATTTGTGTTTTTTTCATGAGATTTGCGTTTTTTTCATTATGAATTTACAATAAAATTCTTTTCGCCCGATAGCATGCTTTTTATTTATATCTGATATAAATAACTATTGAATGATTGTAAACAAAAATGGTTGCTTGTCGTTCGGATTATAGATATAATAAAATTGTTTACCTAGATAATTAGAAGGCGACAAATTCTCTATAAATAGTAGTATACAAATTTCACTTTGCTTATTACGAAAGTTTTCTTCTACTCTCAGTACTTTAAAGGTTTTATTCATCAATTCATTTGGTGAAGTTTTATTTAACTGATTTGGTGCATAAATATTTTTTTGATCTTTACGAACATATAAATAATCAAAACCTGGGAAATTGTCTGGTAGTGTATGGATGGCAAATGATAGTTTTTTGCCAACTAAATTTTGCCAATGATAAGATAAGGTTGGCTGATTATTAGTAAGTCTTTGCTCCTTCGTCGGAATTACTGTTTGTTTATTTTCTAGATTTTGAGGTTTCTTTTGGGCATATACAACGAGTGTTGCAAGGAACATAAAATTTACAAATAGTAGTTTCATTTTAAGATTGTTGGAGGTTTGATAAAACTCCTAACAAATTCAGTACCATTTATTCCACTTCACTGTTTCTGGACGACCAATTTCATAATTTAATTGACCTAAATCATAATTTTGCAATGTATTGAATAGGATTCTATTATTTTCTTTGCCAGGCGTCCTAGGAAAATAGGTGATCGATAATTGTATGTTCCCAAAAACCAAAAAATCATTGGTAAGCAAGACTCCTAAACTAAAGCTAGGGTAAAGTTTATTTTGAAGAACGAATTTTTTATTATCATTCAACATTCCTAGAGTAATATTGGAAAAAGGCGACATTCTAAATCCTAAAACACTCCATGGAGAATAAGCCTGCGATTGAATAGAGAAAATAAGTTTTTGTGTACCAAATAAATTTTCAGAATTGAAGCCGACCATCCCTAAATAATCATCATTGTGCAAAGAAAGTAAATCACCCTGAGTGTCGAAACGATTGTATCCGTACATGAAAACACTTCGCAAAAAATGGCGAAAATGCCAACTACCAGCATGATACAAGTTGGTATAAAAGAGTGATTGCATAGACAATACAGACTGTTCTAGATTACCGTTACCAAGATAGGTCCCGTATTCGACTGTTGCGCCTAGATAGCCAAATGAATATTTATTACCCGAGGTATATTTTGCACCTAAATAAAGTCTATTCCGGTCATTTTTATGTTCATTGCCCACATTTATCATCAAAGATCGTCCTATTGGAATATCTTCATCCTGGGCAACTTTAAAAATAAACTGATCTTTATAATAACCTCTAGAGGTAATACCTACACCTGCGATCAGGAGTTTGTGGCTTGCAAAAAAATCATCAGGATCGTAATTACCATCGGGTGAATCTTCGTAGGTGCGGATATTGTATCGTGCAGACAAAATTAGATTTGTTATTTTACCATAAGCACCATGTTCAGAAGCAATACGAAAAGCATACCCTCCCCAATAATCTTGATTGGTGAAATCAAAAGAATGTTTTTTATCGTCGAGAACTTCCGAAAAGTCTAAGTTTTCTCTAAAATATTGTGTACTCAATGTTATTCCTCCAGCCCAGCGAGTGAGAGGTGAGAAAAACTTGCGTTGAAATGATATTCCTTTAGTAAAATATTTTTCATAATCTTTATGATAAACTCCATCAAAACTTATGTAAGTTTTATAGATATTCGGGATGTGATATCGACCTGTATAACGGTATTTTTTGTCTTCGAAGTCATATTTTATACGATTATCGAAATAATGTCCTACACCCAAAAAATTTCTTTCTCGCAAACGTAAACCAATCTTCGATGTAGAGACTGAGCCACTCACAATCATACTCCAAGAATCTACTGTACGTACATATACATCTACTGCCTCACCATCATTGACATGTTTTGCTGTGATTTTTATACGACGAATTACATAAGTTTTACGTAAAAG
Source organism: Weeksella sp. HMSC059D05 (assembly GCF_001809725.1). Lineage (NCBI taxonomy): Bacteria > Pseudomonadati > Bacteroidota > Flavobacteriia > Flavobacteriales > Weeksellaceae > Weeksella > Weeksella sp. HMSC059D05. The sequence goes on along the minus strand of NZ_KV798521.1, from coordinate 182,134 downwards.
ACGTTCGGACTCTCTAACTTTTAGAGAATCAAACTTATCTCCTTCTTTAAATAAAAGATAATCATTAATAATGGACTCTTTAGTCTTGCCATGCAAAGTATTGCCTATCCGTTCTATTTTTTTCTGAGGTTTTGTAAGAGAATCATTCACATCATACCCAAAAGGGTCGTTCGATTGAATATAAATGTTGCGTATGGGAATGTTCTGATATTCTCTATACTCTGAGAACAAAGCCAGTGAGTCTGTTCTAGCACGAGTATCAGTATCTTTTTTTATTAACCATTTCCGAAGAGTTTTTATCGCTTTTTTATCTTTCCATTTTTTTGGTTTCAAAGGTTGAACCATAGTATCTTTCTGGATAAGAAGATTATCTTGCGCGATAAGAAAATTACCGAAAAACAAAAAAATAATCAATAAAAATATCCGAAAATATACCATTCGATGAAGTTACAACATACGTGTTGCTTTTACAAATCTACGACTCCAATAATTTTCGGCTAAAGAAGACACCATTACCCCTCTGGTTGTAGAGGCATGAATAAAATATACTATTCCATCTTTTACACTTTCTACTATCCCAACATGGGTAATAGAATTGCCCGATGTATTGAAAAATAATAAATCGCCAATCTTGATTTCGGTTAACTTTATTTCTTTTCCTTTATTAGCTTGTTCCCGAGAAATACGAGGCATTTTCTGTTCAATCGCTTCGAAGGATCGCAATACCAAGCCCGAACAATCCATACCCGTTATGTCTAAACCTCCATATTTATAAGGCGTACCAAGATATTGGCTTGCTGCGATTACCAACGATTGTATTTCTACAGTTGAACGATCGAGATCCTGGTCCGGAACTTCGTACAAAACAATTGATTCGGCATTAATCAGCGTCTCTGTTCTATACTGATCGTTTGCTTTTTTAGAATCATAGACCGTTCTTATTTTAGTGGGAGACTTTCGTACATTGGCTATTCGATTTGTACTACACGAAAACAAAATGCTACTGAATAAACTTAACCAAAAAAAACGCAATAAATACAACTTCATATCTATGATCTTTTTTTATAAACGACTGCTCACTTGTTTTCGTATTCAAATCACACTGCATGTTATCGCAATTGCTCCCACAACAATTGTCTTGCTCGTAAAATTCTAACTTTTACATTGGCTAAGGTCAGCTGCAATTCTTCTGCAATTTCTTTATAAGTTTTATCTTCTAAATACCTTAGCTGAATAACTTTCTGATAATGAATTGGTAATTTTTCTATTTCTGCCAACAATTCATCATTTTTCTGCTGAAGAATTAGATATTCTTCTGGTGTTGGGTTTTCTTCTACAATGTATTGATGCTGCGAAAAGGCTTCATCATCGAGTGAAATATTCAATTTTGGAGAGCGACGAATATAATCAATCATCGTATTGTGTGCGATAGAAATCAACCAAGTCAAAAAATCAAAATCCGGATTATAGAGTTTTAATTTATTAAAAGCCTTGGTAAATGTCTCGATTGTGATGTCTTCTGCCTCTTCACCATTTCTTATTTTTCCTTCCACATAACGATATACAGGAAGCCAAAAAGTATCCATTAGGGTATTTTGAGCAACATTTTTGCCTTTCTTCGCCTCAGCGATTACCTCTACCAAATTCATAATCTAAATATATGAAAGAGTTTTAAAAACAAAAAATCCTTTCCATCTCTTTTTGGAAAGGATTTTTGTAGACCCACAGGGATTCGAACCCCGACAAACGGCACCAAAAACCGGTGTGCTACCGTTACACCATGGGTCTGCAAGTTAGTAGTGCAAAAAAGACAATTTGTAGACCCACAGGGATTCGAACCCCGACAAACGGCACCAAAAACCGGTGTGCTACCGTTACACCATGGGTCTTTGTCTTTTTGCAGTGCAAATATAGGAAGGTTTTTTTATTCACCAAAACTAAAATGAAAACATTTTTGGTTTTAGTTAATCAATCTTCTTTAAACAACTGATAATGAATTTTAAAAAAAAATTATTATTTTATACTTTAAGAATACTTTAACATTTTTCTTCTTCATCCAAAGATAACTTTTCTCCTTTTTATATTGGTTTATTCCTCCTCGAAGAGAATTTCATTGGCAGAGAGTTATTGTATTCTAACCAAAGATTCTACCAATGAATCTTCTTCTAGCAAGCATGCTCTTCCTTTTTGGAAAGATTTTTCGATCACAAAACCCATTCCTAACAATTCTGCACCAGCCTGTTCGATAAGATTTTTCACCCCAAAAGCGGGATGCCCGTTGGCCAAAAAATCGTCAATAAACACCACTTTGTCTTTTTTTTTGTAAGAAAAGGTTTACTAACACAAACAGCATAGGTTCTATCTTTTGTAGAAGAATAAACTTGAGTAGAATAAAAAGTATTCATCGTTTTTGGTTGCACTTTTTTTTTCAAATACTACTGGCACGCTTAGTAATGCTCCCAACATTATTGCTGGTGCAATTCCGCTTGCCTCAATCGTGAGAATTTTATTAATAGTAAGACAGGAAAAGCGTTTAGAAAACTCTTGCCGATCGACTGCATAAGCAATTGATCGATTTGATGATTGATAAAACTATCTACCTTGAGGATTCCTCCATCAAAGCCTTCAGCGTCGAATAATATCCGTACTTTGAGAATTTGTATGATTATCTCGATCTTATTCTACTTAATATCTTTATTACTCCCACTCTATTGTTGCAGGTGGTTTGGAACTGATATCATAAGCCACACGATTAATTCCACGTACTTCATTGATGATACGATTGGAAACTGTTTCTAGGAATTCATAAGGTAGTTTCGACCAAGTGGCGGTCATAAAATCGATAGTATTGGCCGAACGAACAACAGCGGTATACTCGTAGGTACGCTCATCCCCCATAACCCCGACAGATTTCACCGGCAATAGAACCACAAAGGCCTGCGAAACTTCATCGTACAAATTATTTTTATATAGCTCTTGAATAAAGATATCGTCTGCCTCTTGCAAAATTCTTACTTTTTCGGCATCTACTTCGCCCAAAATTCGGATACCTAAACCAGGCCCCGGAAATGGGTGGCGGTAAACTAATTCTCGTGGGATACCCAAAGCAACCCCTACTTGGCGTACTTCATCTTTGAAAAGCTCGCGCAATGGTTCGAGCAATGTGAGTTTCATTTCATCTGGTAAACCTCCTACATTATGGTGAGATTTAATGGTTGCTGACGGTCCTTTTACTGATTGCGACTCGATAACGTCTGGATAAATTGTTCCTTGAGCTAGAAAAGATGCGTCACCGAATTTTTTAGATTCTTCGTCGAAAACAGCAACAAAATCATGTCCGATGGATTTTCTTTTAGCTTCGGGATCATCTATTCCTTTTAGGTTGGATAGAAAACGTTCGGAAGCATCCACCATTTTTATATTCATTTGGAAATGTTTCCCATAATTTTCCATCACTTTTTTTCCTTCATCTTTTCTCAAAAGTCCAGTATCGACAAAAATACAGGTCAGCTGATCGCCAATAGCTCGATGTATAAGAACTGCTGCAACCGAAGAGTCTACTCCGCCCGACAATCCTAAGATAACTTTTTTATCGCCTACAACTTCTTTTATTCTTTTGATTTCGGTTTCGATGAAATCTTCTAAATGCCAGTTTTTTTCTGCTTGACAAATAGTGAATACAAAATTCGATAAAATGGTTGTACCAAATTCTGTATGGGTAACTTCTGGATGAAATTGCACGGCATAGATTTTTTGATCTTCATTGGCCAAAGATGCAATCTCTACACTTGATTTACCAGTAATCTGAAAGCCTTTTGGTGCTTGAATAACTTCATCGAAATGGCTCATCCAGATGGTTGATTCTCTTGGGACATTATCGAAAAGTCGATTTGGATTTAACAGCTGAAAAGTTGCTTTGCCATACTCTCCTTTTACTCCTTTTTTTACTTCACCACCCAAAAGGTGCGCAATGAGTTGCATGCCATAGCATATACCCAATATAGGCACATCGATTTGGAATATTTCGGAATCGATTAGTATTGCATCTTCCCCAGAAACGGAAGAAGGTCCGCCTGATAGAATAATTCCTTTGGGTTGAAGTTTTTTTATTTCTTCGATAGGTGTTGTGTAGGGAACGATTTCTGCATAAACACCAAATTCTCGGATTCGTCTGGCAATCAATTGATTATATTGCGAGCCGAAATCGAGGATAATAATACCGTGTGTCATGATTTGTTTGTTTGAGCAAAATTAGTCAACATCAAAAAATAAAACTAATTATTAGATAATTTTCTTTGTATATATTGGCTTATTGAATAAGTGTTTTTTTATAAACATAAAAAATATTGTAGTATTTCAATAAGCAACCTACAATATACGATTTACATCATCAAATATAATAACAATATAAATAGTTTTTTCTTCTACTTATATGCTTCTTCTTCAGATAAAAAGAACTCTCATAAGATATGAGAGTTCTTTTATTGTATGCTTTTTAAAATTTATGGATGACTTTCGTTGTATTTATCGATACCACCTTGTAACCATTTTAAGTAAACATCAATATCATATTCTGCCTGCATTGGTTTTGAATAACGTTTCAGATTTTCATCGACAATGATATAATAAGGCTGTGCATTGGCATTGAAATGTTCCATTTCGAATGCTGTCCATTTATTTCCGATTGTTCGTAGATTTCGCTTTAGGGCTTCGGAATATACTTTTTCTTCTTCTGGTAATTCTTGTCTTTCATCTACGTAAAGTGATGCTACAACAACATCTTCTGTCAGAATTTTCTTTACACGAGGATCTATCCATACTCGATCTTCCACTTTTCTACAGTTGGCACATGCATGTCCTGTAAAATCTATGAAGATTGGTTTTTTTACTTTCAGACTATAAGCTTTTGCATCTTCAAAGTCTTTGAATAACGGAATCCCGTGTGGTCCTGCGACCATTTTAGGGTTTTCGTATTTGGCAACAGTTTCAGAACTCACAGTTGTCTCACCTGCTAATCCGTTGGGCGACTCGGCATAGTGCATCGGAGGCAACAATCCACTAAGAATCTTTAGTGGTGCACCCCACATTCCTGGTAAGATATAGAACACGAAAGAGAAAGTGAGAGTTGCAAACATCAATCGTGTTACCCCAATTTTCTGGTCAGGTCCATCCAACTCTAACTTGAACATACCTAATAAATAAGCTCCGAGCAATATAAAAATCCCTAACCAAGCTGCAATAAACACTTCGCGTTCTAACCAATGTAATTGCCAAACCAAATCTGCATTTGATAAGAATTTTAGGGCCAATGCTAATTCTAGAAATCCTAGAGAAACTTTGATTGTATTTAACCAACCTCCAGATTTTGGCATAGAGTTTAGCCAACCCGGGAACATTGCAAAAAGGGTAAACGGGATTGCCAAGGCTAATGAGAATCCGAGCATTCCGACTATCAAAGCGAAATAATTTGATTCTTGGGTTGCTTGCACGAGTAACGATCCGATGATGGGTCCTGTACACGAAAATGAAACCAAGGCTAATGTGAAAGCCATAAAAAAGATTCCGATCATCCCTCCTTTGTCTGCTCCTTTATCGGCAAAATTTACCCATTTTGATGGAAGAGTAATTTCGAATGCACCGAAAAAGGATAAAGCAAAAATCAAGAACACAACAAAGAAAGCTAAGTTCACCCAAGGATTGGTTGACATTTCATTAAGCGCAGATGGCCCAAGTAACCAAGTTACCACCAATCCTAGTAAAACATAAATGGCGATAATGGATAAACCGTACACCATCGCTTTACGTATTCCTTCTCCTCTGGTCTTGCTTTGCTTAGTAAACAAACTTACCGTTAACGGTATCATAGGGAAAATACAAGGCATGAAAAAAGCCGCCAATCCTCCCAAGAAGCCTAATACAAATATGCGTAATAAGCCGTTATTTTTCTTTTCGTTTTCTGCCAACAAAGATTCGTCAATATCTTCTTTCAACAAGGTTTTTGTTGTTACTTCTGTAGTATCTACAAGTGCTTGATCAGCCTCTTGTGAGGTTGAAACAATTGAATCTGTAGACGAAGCCAAAATCGCCGAAGATTCTGCAGTTGTCGCTTGTTCTTCAACTGCCGTGTCAGCCACCACTGCTTTTGGACTTAATTTTACCTTGCCTGTATATTCATCTGGAGGCAAACATTTCTCGGCGTCACACATCTGAAATTCTAGCATGTACGCAACGTCAACTGGTTTTTCATCAGTGACTTTTACTTTCTGAATGAACCTTACGTTTTTCTCATAATACTTTTCATCCTGCTCAAATATTTGACTATATTTCTCGATTAGTTTTCCTACTTCTTTCGATTTTCCTACTAATTTTACATTCGTAGAAGGTGTTACCGTAAATGTAGCCGGAATTCCGATTCCTCCATCTGGATGTTTGATAGAATAAATATGCCATCCATCATCAATTTTTCCAGAGACAATAATTTCAAACTCATTATTTGGTAGTTCTTTTACCGATGTAGACCATCTTGCAGGCGTTTCAAACTGCGCGAATAAACTTAGTGGCATCAAGAAGAAAAGCCAAAAATATTTCAACATATTTTGATATTTAAGAAATTAATAGTTTCCTGTGTTATTTTGTATCGCTCATCAATTCGTAAAGGATAAACCCAGAGAATTTGTTGCTGATTATCAACTAAAACTCGAACCTTTTCTTTATCGAACTTAGAAAGTTTCTCATCTTTCAGAAATTTACTCACCTTTTTTTTTCCCTTCATTCCGAGCGGAAAAAAAACATCTCCTTCTTCTATTGGCCGAAAAACTAAAGGGAATTTGATCTTATCATAATCCAAGGTTTCATCGGCATGTGTTGGATGACGTTTGGTTTTCTGAAAAAATAAATTTGGACAATAATAGGAATTTTCTATCGAATGGATTACATATAAATCATTTTTTTTATTTTCTTTCTTTTTGATTAGCAAAAAATTACGATTTTTTAGTATTCGATGTGTTTCAGACTGCATTTCGGCTCCTGTACTAGCAATCAACAACTTACGAATTTCATTTACAGAAAAACCAAAAGGTGAAAAAAAATAATGAAGATGAGTATTTATAGGACTCAATTTTTCTAACGAATTAATTTTCACTACCTCATATTCCTTCTCTTGCCTGAAGAGTTCTTTTTTTTTGGTTTGAAGATAATTTTCTATTAGTTGGTTTTCTTCGGCCAGTATCGCTAATGATTTATTGACATTTTTCAAGAATTGAGGGTGAATTTCCTCCAACAATGGTGTGATTTGATTACGAATTTGGTTCCGAATAAAATCATTTTCTTGGTTAGTTAGATCTTCTCGCCAAATAATTTTTTCTTGCATTGCGTAATCAACGATTTCTTTTTTAGAAAAAGTAAGCAAAGGCCGAAAAATTTTATTAGAGATTTCCTCCATCGCCATCAAACCTTTGCTACCCGATCCTCGAGATAAGTTTATCAACAAAGTTTCTAATTGATCATTGAGATGATGTGCCATCACTAAATAATCAAATTTATGAGTGATTAGAAGTTTATTAAACCATTCGTATCGAAGATTTCGACATGCCATTTCTATAGAATAATTCCCTGTCGATTGGTATTCTTTTACATCGAATTTTTCGACAAAAAAAGGGATTTTATTTTTTGTGCAAGTGTCAACTACCAACTTTTCATCTAAATCAGAGTCGTTTCCTCTTAACTGAAAATTGCAATGTGCTACCGAAAAAGTATAAGATAATTGACGGAAAATATGGAATAAAACCATACTGTCTACTCCGCCGCTAATAGTAAGGAGAAATTTAGCTTTGCCGAGTTGATTGTTTTCTATTCGATTTTGGATTTCCGTTTTCAGGTTCATCCCACCAAAGTTATAAAAAATTGGTCATGTTTATTTTCAAGATTTCACATACACGTAAAAACTCTGCTGTTGGATTAGCTTTGATACAAACTTCCTCCTGTGATTCGGGATGTGTAAACCTTAAGCTTCTTGCCAAAAGCATCATCTGCTCTAGTTGGAAATTCTCTAACCATAATTTGTTTTGTTTGTTGCATCCGTGCGGACGACTACCTAGAATTGGATGAGCAATATGGCGTAGATGTTTCCGTAACTGATGCATTCTACCGGTTTCTGGCAATGCTTTCACCAAAGAATAACGTGAGGTAGCGTGTTTGCCAAAAGGCAAGTTTATCTCTGCATGTTGTAGTGTTTGGTAATATGTTTTGGCATCTTGTCTCTGGCCATCGTCATTGGTCAATGGATAATCGATCACTCCTTCTTGCTCTGTATATCCTCTTACAATTGCCCAATATTCTTTAGTTACAGCACGCGAGTTGAAAATTTCATTCATCAGACTTAGCATTTCTTTGTCTAAGGCGAACAAAAGTACTCCAGCGGTTTTTCTATCTAATCGATGGATAGGATAAACGTGCTGTCCGCCCAAAAAATTTCTCAATTCTTGGACGGCAAATTGTTTTACATCCCGTGCATAGTAGGACCTATGCACTAATAATCCTGGAGGTTTGTGAATGGCTACTAAGCGTGAGTCTTGGTATAAAATCTCTATCATGCTGCAAAAATAGAGAAATAGATTATCAATTTTTAATTTCCTTATGTACAGTCGATTTTAGATTTATAATAGAATGACTTTTATTGGCAGTAGATGTCGGTTACTTTTCCTTTATATCAGATAGGTTGTTTCATTGGTCTGTTGTAGAACAAGTTTCTCTAATTATTGTCTTGCAAAGTTTATCGTTTCTTTTTTCTTTTAGATTTTCCAGCCTCATCATTTGTGCATAAAATGCTCATACTGTCATTTAGCTATACAAAGCCAATGGCAATGATTTTTATTTTCACCTGTTTATTCTTTCAAAGTCATATGAACAAAAAAACCGTCCTATACAAAGTAGAACGGTCTTTTTTTTATTAATAGAAAAAATATTCTTTTCTGATTTTTTGTTATGAATGGATTGCTCGGTTATCGGTTGCGGCTAATGCGGCTTCTTTAATTGCTTCTGCAAAAGTCGGGTGAGCATGTGACATACGAGCGATATCTTCTGCCGATGCGCGGTACTCCATTGCAACAACGGCTTCTGCAATAAGGTCAGCCGCACGGGCACCAATGATATGCATTCCTAAGATTTCGTCTGTGTTTTTATCGGCCAAAATTTTCGCAAAACCGTCGGTATCCATTGAGGCACGAGCACGTCCTAATGCTTTGAATGGGAAAGAACCAACTTTGTATTCTACTCCTTCTTCTTTTAATTGTTCCTCTGTTTTACCAACTCCTGCTACCTCAGGCCAGGTGTAAACTACACCAGGAATCAGGTTATAATTGATATGTGGTTTCTGACCAGCTAATTGTTCAACAACCAAAACACCCTCTTCTTCTGCTTTGTGTGCCAACATCGCTCCAGCAACTACATCTCCTATTGCATAAATATTAGGAATATTGGTTTGTAAATGTTGATTAGTTTTTACACGTCCTCTTTCATCTACTTCTACCCCAACATTTTCTAATCCTAGTGAACCTGTATAAGCTCTTCGGCCTACAGCAACTAGTGCAAAGTCTCCTTCTAGAACCACTTCTTGTTCTTTTTTATCTTCTGCTTTTAAAGTAACTTTTGTTCCTTGTGCTTCGACAGAAGTTACTTTGGTTGAGGTATAAAACTTCATTCCTTGTTTTTTGAGAACTTTGGTCAACTCTTTCGATAAAGCGCTATCCATTCCTGGGATAATGCGGTCTGCATATTCTACCACAGAAACCTCAGCTCCCAAACGCAAGTAAACAGAACCCAATTCTAGACCAATGACTCCACCTCCAATAACAATCAAGTGTTTTGGCACTGTGGTTAATTCTAAAGCTTCGGTAGAGGTAATGATTCTTTTACCATCTGTTTTAGCAAATGGTAATTCTGAGGGAACAGATCCGGTTGCAATGATGGTGTTTTTTGCTTCTATTTCTTGTGTCTTACCTTCTGCGTCGGTTACGGTTATATGAGTAGCATCTTTAAATGTACCTGTACCATAATAAACATCGATTTTATTTTTATCCATAAGGTACTTAATCCCTGAAACATTCACCTTTACAACGTCTGCTTTACGAGCAATCATTTGTTTCATGTTTATTTTGGGTGCATTGATATCGATTCCATGCTCTTTGAAATGGGTTTTCGCATCGTAAAAATGATGCGACGAATCTAATAATGCTTTTGATGGAATACAACCAACATTGAGACATGTACCACCTAAACTTTCTTTTTCTATAATTGCAGTTCTAAAACCCAATTGTGCAGCACGAATCGCTGCAACATATCCTCCAGGACCAGCACCGATAACGGCAATATCATACGAACTCATATCTAATTACTTTTTCTTTTTAATGTTTATCAAACAAATATATCGTTTTTTGGCTAGAATTTTATCCTATCCTATCTAAAATTAATTAATCGCACCAATAAAGTTTTACCAATTCATTAATACAGATCCCCAGGTGAATCCACTCCCAAAAGCGGTTAACAAAACCAGATCCCCTTCTTTTATTTTCCCAGCTTGTTTGGCTTCACTAAGTGCAATCGGAATTGATGCTGCAGTGGTATTACCGTATTTTTGGATATTATTGAATATCTTCTCGTCTGGGAGATTCAATTGTTTTTGTATAAACTGTGCAATTCTTAAATTGGCTTGATGCGGAATAAAAAGATCCAAATCTTCTGGTGTTTTATCAGCCGCTTTTAGTGCTTCTTCTATTGATTCGGGAAAACGAGTAACTGCATGCTTGAAAACATAATTACCGTTCATGTACGGATAAATTTCTTTTTTGGTCAAAAAATGGTCTTTCTCTAATAAAACATCACTCCAACCAAATTTGGTCCCTGGAAAAAGAACAGCTAATTCCTCTGCAAACTCTCCTTCAGAATGCAAATTGGTATTGAGAATTCCACGGTTTGGATCGTCACTTGCTGATAAAATAACAGCACCTGCTCCATCACCAAAAATTACCGAAACATTTCTTCCGTCATCAGAATAATCTAAACCAAACGAATGAACTTCGGCTCCGACTACCAAAATGTTTTTGTATTGCCCTGCTTGTATAAAAGCGTTGGCTGTTGCAAGTGCATAAACGAAGCCCGAACATTGGTTTCGAATATCCATGGCACCTATAGTATCGCAACCTAGCTCGCGCTGTAGCAAAACTCCATTTCCTGGGAAATAATAATCGGGCGAAAGGGTGGCAAAAATAATAAAATCGATATCTTTCGGTGTGAGATCTGCATCGGCCAAAGCATTTTTAGCTGCGACAACCCCTAGATCTGTCGAAGTAATTCCTTTGTTTGGTTCTACATGACGTCGTTCTTTTATACCGGTTCGTTCGGTAATCCACTCGTCATTGGTAGTCATAAGTTGAGCTAAATCATCGTTGGTTACGACTCTCTCTGGTACGTAATGGCCAATGCCTGTTATTCTTGATTTGATCATTTCTTAATACGTTACAATTCCGCAAATTTATGATATTTTATTACTAAACAATTCTTTATAAATGTTATTTTAAGCGAACCGAAAATATAATTTTTATAAAAATTGATTTTTAAAATAATATATAATCAATACAAAGACTAAAAATTTATAGTATTAATAAACAAGAAGCGAAATAATTACTTCTTTTTTAAATTATATTTTTTTAAAATAAATATTTAATCGTTTAGTTCTTGATGAATCTCCTAAATAAACTTTCACCTTCATTAGTAATCTGAATGATATAATTTCCTTTTGATAATGAATTTACATCTATTTTTTTTGAACTATTTTTTAACTCTCTCGATAAAACTTTTTGTCCTAAATTATTATAAATTTCTATACGATCTATAATATTTTTTGATTGAATTGTAAGAAAATCACTGGTTGGATTAGGCGAAATTGCTAAATCAACTTTTTCTAAATCTGTAGTTGATAAAAACTCACAGTCACCCGTTATACTAAAAACATATTCTACATAATCTAATCCCCACAACTCTGCTTGCGATATCCAAAAAACATCGTCCATCAACATACCAGCTGAATATTGTGAGTTGGATACGTAGCTACTTTCCCAATAAATTACATCTGTATCTGCATTTGCAAAAATACCAAACCAATAAACTTCATCTTTATCCTTACCTTCTAAAACGAAATCTTCTGGTATTTCCAGTGACACTTTTCTAACTTCATTATTTTCATATTGACCTACAATTTCTGATGAAAAAACAGGAACTTCTGCAAACTTTTTGATTAATTCTCCTGGTTGGCCATCATTGTTTGTATAGAAATAAAGATCAATGCTATGGATTGTATTTTCTTGTTTAAGAATCAAATTAAAACTAACATTTTTTACTGTTAATTTCGAGTGTGATTGTACCACGAAATCATCAGCAAAAATCATCGTTGAACTCACTGATCCAAAAGCGTCTTGAAAATTATTGCTAGGAATTTCGAAACCACAACTTTCCTTATTTTCTATTGATAGTAATGATTGATTGATAGTGAAATCGGGATAATCTTTTTTTAATCTAATTGCATTTTGGGCTAATGAAAACCCAAAAAAACTGCATAACAACAATGTGTAAATCTTTTTCAAAATATACTATTTAAATTCAACTCAAATTTAGCGTTACTATCTTGAAAAACCGCTCGATTTTTAAAATTTATTAAACAATGAAGCTTAAAGAATAAAAACTTAACATTTATTATTTTAATTTATTATCAAGTACAGAATGTCCTTTTTTCGAATTTCTTTTTCTTTTTATCAAACTATTTATAACTATTGCGAAAATCATCACCCCTGTAGCAACGTAAAATATACTCGACATTTGTTCTGATTGTCCAAAAATCAAATAGGCTAAAATTATACCGTAAACTGGTTCTAGATTAACATTCAACAGCAATGTATATGGGCTTACATGTTTTAGTAATGCAACCATTTCTATTTGTGCAAATGCCGTAAAAACTACTCCTAATAATATCAACCACCCGAAATTTATCCAATCGACCGAAAAGACTTCTACAAAACTTTTGGGCTGGACGAATATCATCAATAAGTTAATACAGATAAAGCCACCTAACATTTCGATCAACGTAATATTAATTGGATTACTACCCTTCTGCGCTTTTGCATTGAGTACCGAAAAGAGTGCCGACAAAAAACTACAAAGAATACCAAGGCCAATCCCTAAAGCATATTGTGGACTTGCCCGAAAAATTATCATTACACAGGCGCTTACGACAATAGCGATAATCACTTCTTGGAAATCTATTTTCCGTCTAAAAAAAAGAGGTTCTAGAAATGATGTAAACAAAGCACCCATAGACAATGTGCTGAGTGCAACCGAAACATTGGAAACCTTTATCGACCAGTAGAATGTAAACCAATGCAAGGCAATAATGAAACCTATACCCAAAAACTGCAACAATTGAGATTGGGAGATATTTATTTTCACCCCTTTCAGATGTAGATACAAAAAAATTGCCAAAGCGGCCACTCCCGTTCTATACCATACAATTGGCAATGCAGATAGAGTAATAAGTTTACCGAAAACCCCAGTAAATCCCCACAACAAAATCAAGAATTGCAATCGTAATTGTACATTAGAAAACATGCTATATTTTTATGCAAAAGTAAGTGGTTTTTCTGAGGTTTGGATTCTATTAAAAATTTTAAAAAAAATAATCCTAAAGAAATATTCGGATTGAAATTTTTAATATTTTCGCTCAATAGACATACACACATGGATTATACAGTTTTCTTAACCGCCGATGGATTGATTGCCCTCGGAACCTTAACACTTTTAGAGATTGTCTTGGGAATAGATAATATTGTTTTTATTTCTATTCTATCGGGTAAATTACCCAAACATCAACAGAAAAAGGCGCAACAATTAGGGCTTGCCCTTGCCATGATAACGAGAGTTTTACTCTTATTCTCTCTTACCTGGGTCATGACGCTTACAACACCCTTATTTAATTTAGGCATATTGATTGGAATCGACAACCCCGATATTTTAGATAATTTAGCAATTTCAGGGCGTGATCTAATTTTATTGATTGGAGGATTATTTCTGATTTATAAATCGACCGTAGAAATCCATCACAAACTAGAAGGCGATGTCGAAGAGTCAACCAATATAAAAGTACACTCTTTTGCCGGTACAATTGTACAAATCCTTATTCTCGACCTTGTTTTTTCTCTCGACTCAGTAATCACAGCGGTCGGTATGGCCAAACATATCGAGGTCATGATTGCAGCCGTAATTATTGCCGTTTTGGTTATGATGATTTCCGCAACTAAAATCAGTAACTTTGTAAATAATCATCCTACTGTAAAAATGCTCGCCTTATCTTTCTTATTACTCATTGGTGTATCTTTGCTTGCAGAAGGCTTTGACCAACATATCTCGAAAGGATATATATATTTTGCGATGGGCTTTTCTATGTTAGTAGAATTTTTGAATTTGCGCATGAAAAAAAACAACCGAAACCCGGTCGAATTACGCAATATAAACACAACAGAAAACACAACAGAAAACACAACAAAATCATAAGCGACAGACCTCTGAAACGAGGTCTTTTTTCTTACTAAAAAAATCATGAAAGGAAAAGTAAAATTAGTTGTTAACGACATGGATGGCACTTTACTAAATGATCAACATCAGCTACATCCAGAGTTTTTCGAGGTTTATCGGAAGTTGCGAAATCAAGGGATTTTGTTCGTTCCTGCAAGTGGACGTCAATACTATAGTTTGTTGCATTATTTTCATCCGATACAAGAAGAGATAGGTTTTATTGCCGAAAACGGAAGCTATGTAACTTTCCAGAATAAAGTTCTTTTTACAGATACATTGCCTATAGAAAAAGTGACAGAAATTGTACTACTCACCCGACAAATTCCGCTAGCAAATTCTGTAGTCTGTGGTACTCAACATGCCTATGTAGAAAGTAAGGATAGTGATTTCATAGAATTATTCCAAAACTTTTACTACCAAAACCTTCTGGTAGACAATGTTTTGGATTATCTATCCGAAGATCAAATTATAAAGGTAGCAGTTCATCATCCGAAAAATGCAGAAAAGTATTTGTATCCTGCACTTCAACACCTAGACCAAAAAGGTTTAAAGGTTGTAGTTTCAGGAAAAAATTGGATAGATATAATGAATGAGCACACCAATAAAGGAAAAGCTTTGAGAAAGTTGCAACAAGCATTAGGCATTTCTCCTGAAGAAACCATTGTTTTCGGTGACTATCTTAATGATATAGAAATGTTGCAAGAGGCTTATTATAGTTTTGCGATGGAAAATGCGCATCCGCTTGTTAAAGAAATTGCTCGTTTGCAGACAGGAAACAACAATGAATTTGCTGTTGTAGAGGTTTTAAAATCTTTATTAGACTAAAAGAGAAAACTGTCTATCTATATTTTTAATTTTTGGTCGAGAAGTTACTCGTTTATGAGAATGAATTACGAAAAAAGTCAGACCTTCTCATACAGAGGAAGCCTGACTTCTATTTCATGATTAAATGATACAAATTTTTCTTATTTATTACCTTTCGCGTAATCTGCTAAAAACTGAGCTAAACCAGAATCCGTCAAAGGATGCTTTAGTAAACCTAAGATAGACGACAATGGCCCAGTCATAACATCTGCTCCGATTTTTGCACAATTCACTATATGCATTGTATTACGAACAGAAGCGGCCAAAATTTGCGTTTCAAAAAGATAATTATCATAGACCAAACGAATATCTTCGATCAGATTAAGTCCATCGGTAGAGATATCGTCTAAACGCCCGATAAATGGCGAAACATACGTTGCACCAGCTTTTGCAGCCAAAAGAGCTTGCCCAACCGAAAAGACCAAAGTAACATTGGTTTTGATTCCTTTTTGTGAGAAATATTTACATGCTTTCACCCCATCTTTGGTCATCGGGATTTTCACTACGATTTGTGGATTAAGAGCTGCCAATGCTTCTCCTTCTTTCACCATACCTTCGAAATCGGTTGCAATAACTTCTGCCGAAACATCTCCGGTCACCAAGTCACAGATTGCTTTGTAATGGTTGAGAATATTTTCTTCTCCTGCAATTCCTTCCTTTGCCATTAAAGAAGGATTCGTGGTTACGCCATCCAAAACACCAAGATCTTGTGCTTCTTTGATTTCTGCTAAATTTGCTGTGTCGATAAAAAATTTCATGTTCTTGTTTGTTGAATTGTTATGCAAAAATACGTCCTTTGATCGGAAACATCTCTATTATTGATTGGATTATAATAATATTTTATCGATTCTTTTGAAGAATAAACGCAAGTCACTCATCCTACCGTCATGGTATAAAGAGCCAAGGAAGAGAGTATTTTTTTCGAATGCATCCGTATATTTTTTGTATTTTTGATTGAAATATAGATCTGATAAAATGAAAAAAAATATCCTTCTCGCATTGTTCTTTGCAGGATTGAAAGTGCAAGCACAACATAATGTTTCCGACTACAAATATGTCATCGTACCTGAAAAGTTTACTGATTTCAAAGAAAACCAATACAAACTCAACCAATACCTAAAAATATTGTTACGAAACAAATCATATACATTGGTATCAGATGTTGTAGAATCTTGGAACGCAGAGCTAAAAGCAGATCCTTGTTTGGCTGCGACTGCAAACGTGAAAAAAGTACGCAATTTTTTATCGAATGAATTAGAGGTATATTTTTACAACTGTACCGAAAATGAATTGGCAAAATTTGATGGTAAATCGAGAATAAAAGATTATGAAAAAGGTTATCGAGATGCACTGAAAAGTGCAATCAATAAAATGCCTCCACAAAACGGAAAAACTGCTTCGGCCAAAAACGTGGTAGTAACGAAAAACAAACCTATGCCTATTTTAGAAAAAAACAAAAAGGTAGAAAAGCAAAATCAACCCCAAAAACAAAAAACGACAAAAGAAACACCTAAAAAGTATCACCAGCTTTATTATTCGGATGGGAAAAAATATTATTTAGAAACCATCGCCACGAATAATTATTTGTTGATAGAAGAAACTACATCGAATATCGTTGCGCGCTTTTCTCCGTCTACAAAAGATGGTATATATAAAGTTACGGTTATAAACGGCAAAGAAGAATACCAAACCATTGGTTATATGAATGAAAATGAGTTGAGCATAGAATATCTTATCGACAACCAAACAAAACTTATAAAATTCGTTCAACCATAACCCCTAAACAGAAATGAGAAAAAAACTTTTACTTGCCACTACAATTGGCTTTACCTATGCAACCTTAAATGCACAAACAACTATGCAAGTACCCAGAGCTAAGAAAATAGACAAGAAATTAACTATCCATAATGACACACGAATCGATTCGTATTTCTGGTTAAATGATCGTGAAAACAAAGAGGTAATTGCTTATCTCGAAGAAGAAAATAAATATACCAAGGCAATCATGCAACCAACTGAAGCTTTGCAAAAGCAACTTTTTACAGAAATGCGAGCACGTATAAAAGAAGACGACAGTTCGGTTCCGTATAAGTTGAACGGCTATTGGTACGAAACCAAGTTCGAAAAAAACAAAGAATACCCTTTATTCTACCGATACAAAGAAAGTCTAAAAACACAACCCGAACTATTATTCGATGTGAATGAAATGGCGAAAAACCATGCCTATTACCAATTAGGCGGATTGAATGTTTCTCCCAACAACAAGCTTGTTGCCTTTGGGGTTGATCAGGTAAGTAGAAGGATTTATACAATCCAAATAAAAGATCTATCGACCGGTAAAATCCTAAGTGACAAAATAGAAAACACTACTGGTTCTTCGGTATGGGCAGCAGATAACAAAACCCTTTTCTATACGAGAAAAGACAAATCACTACGTGCATATCAGATCTGGAAACACGTTTTGGGAACTTCTAGCAAAGAAGACATTTTGGTGTATGAAGAAAAAGATGACACTTTTAGCACCTATGTTTACAAATCGAAATCGAGAGAATATATCATCATTGGGTCATCGAGTACTATGACAGACGAGTATCGTTACATAAAAGCCGATGAACCAAATGCTGAGTTTAGAGTTTTCCAACCAAGAGAAAGAGGTTTAGAATATTCTATCGAACATTTCAGGAATAATTTCTACGTACAAACCAATAAAGATGGAGCCCAAAATTTCAAAATAATGAAAACACCTACTCAATCTACAACGCAAGATAATTGGGTAGAGTTTATTCCTCATCGCGAAGACATTTTGGTAGAAGGTTTCGAAATTTTCCGTGATTATTTAGTTATTCAAGAACGTAAAAATGGATTGCTCAACCTTAATATTCGTTCGTGGGACGGAGCAAACAACTACTATTTACCCTTTGATGAAACTACCTACACCGCAAGCACATCGGTCAACCCAGATTTTGACACCAATATTCTTCGGTACAATTACACCTCACTAACAACCCCTAGTTCGGTTATCGATTATGATATGAAAAACAAAACGTTCGAGGTAAAAAAAGAGCAAAAAGTACTCGGAAATTTTGATAAATCTAATTATGTATCCGAAAGAATATGGACCAAAGCACGTGATGGAAAAATGGTGCCTGTTTCTATCGTTCGACGAAAAGACACTCCACTTTCTGCACAAACGCCATTGTTGCTCTATGCATATGGTTCGTACGGTTATTCGATGGAGCCTTACTTCAGCACCACGCGATTAAGCTTACTCGACAGAGGCTTCATTTTTGCGATTGCACACATTCGTGGTGGAGAAGAAATGGGACGCTCTTGGTATGAAGACGGAAAACTTCTCAACAAAAAAAACACCTTTTATGACTTTATCGATGTGGCCAAAGATTTAGTGGCCAAAAACTATACTTCTACTCAACACCTATACGCAATGGGAGGTTCGGCAGGCGGCTTACTCATGGGTGCAGTGATTAATTTAGAGCCCAATCTTTTTCATGGTGTAATTGCTCAAGTTCCTTTTGTAGATGTGGTAACCACCATGCTAGACGATACCATTCCTCTAACTACAGGAGAATATGACGAATGGGGAAATCCGAACGATGAAATCTATTATCAATACATCAAAAGTTACTCACCTTACGACAATATAGAAAAGAAAAGCTATCCCCATCTTTTGGTGACAACAGGTTTGCATGATTCTCAAGTACAATATTGGGAACCAGCAAAATGGGTTGCCAAATTACGAGAATACAAAACAGACAACAATCTACTATTACTAGATACCAATATGGATACGGGACATGGAGGCGCTTCTGGCCGATTTGAAAGTCTAAAAGAAGTTGCTTTCGAGTATGCTTTTTTACTAATGCTAGAAAACAAACTAAAATAATTCAACAAACCCCAAAGTTCATTTGGGGTTTGTTATTTCGATAAGACAAAATTTCTCACATTGCACTACATTCGATTGTACAACACGAAAAAAAACGGTATATTTAATCAACCAAAGTCGTATTCTGTTTGGAAATAAAAGAAATTTTACAACAATACTGGGGATTCGAAAAGTTTCGTTATCCACAAGAAGAAATCATTCAACAGCTATTAGCACAACAAGATGTTCTAGCAATTTTGCCCACCAGTGCTGGTAAATCGATTTGCTATCAACTACCATCATTGCTCTTAGACGGACTTACGTTGGTTATCACCCCGTTAATTGCTTTGATGGAAGATCAGGTCCAAAACCTGAAAGATAAAAATATTCCGGCAGAGTATATTAACAGTCAACTCGATTTCACACAGATTACATTGATTTTGGATCAGTGCCAAAGCGGAAAAGTAAAATTACTTTTTGTTTCACCCGAGCGTTTGCAAAGTAAAATTTTTATAGAGCGACTAAGCACCTTCCAAGTAAAACTTATTGCCGTCGATGAGGCACATTGTATCTCTCAATGGGGACATGATTTTCGACCTTCCTTTCTGAATATAGCTAGTATCAGAGCTCATTTTCCTAACACACCAGTATTGGCTCTTACAGCAACTGCGACAGAGAAAATACAAGAGGACATAATTAATTTTCTAGAACTAAAGAAACCTAAAATATTCAAAACTTCGCTTCGTAGAGAAAACCTCACCTATCAAGTCCGATATTCTGAGAACAGAAAGCAAGATTTAATTTATTATCTAAAAAAATATCCAGGTAGCAGTATAGTTTTTGTAAAAACAAGAAAACAAACCTACGAAATCGCATCTCTTTTACAAGAAAATGGCTTTAATGCTGATTTTTATCATGCTAAATTAGACGCACAACAAAAAAAAGAAAAGCAAACTTTTTGGACGTCACATCCTAACCAAATAATGGTAGCGACAAATGCTTTTGGGATGGGTATTGATAAACCAAATGTACGAACGGTCTTTCATCTAGATTTACCTCCTTCTATCGAAGCTTACTACCAAGAAGTAGGACGCGCAGGAAGAGACGGCTTGCCCTCTATAGGAATTTATTTATCGAATTCTGAGGATATTTTGATTGCTGAAAACACCTTCAAATCAAAACTTCCTACCAAAAAGGAGTTCATAGAGATTGGCAATCTCTTGTTCAGTTATTTACAAATTGCCGAGGGTGAAAAACCAGAGAAAATCCAATCGCTCGACGTACCTCTATTCTCTGAAAAGTTTAATTTGGATGTTCGTAAGGTTTTCAATTTCATTCAATTCCTACAAAACAAAGCAATCATTTATCTCAAAGACTATTCTCAGAACAGTACCGTTTATATTAATACTCTACCCAATACCGTAGTACAACATTACGAGCATAGAGAGTTGTTAGAATATTTAGAGAGGAATTATCCTGGGATTTATACTTTACCCAAAAATGTTTATGAGCTGAAAATAGCTTTTGATACGCATCGTAGTCTAGGAGACGTGCGTACACAATTGCATCAAATGCATAAACAAGATATAATAGATTACTCTGATCGCTTCCTTACGCGTATTCAATTTCTTGAGCCACGTAACTCGAATTTGTTGAAAGGAAAGTGGTGGAAAATGTATGAAGAAATCCAAGTTAATCATTGGAAAAAACTGCAAGCAATGGCCTTTTACGCTGCCCAACATGAATATTGCAGAGAACGTATGTTGCTTTCTTATTTTGGAGAAAAATCCAAAGAAAATTGTGGTAGATGTGATGTTTGTTTAAGCGAAAAAAAATCAGACAAAATAGATTCTCTAAAGTTACTTGATTTTATTGGCGAAGAAGGAAAAACATTAAATGAAATTGTAATGCATTTTATACATTCGCCAAAAGAAAACATTATTGCCGAACTACAATATTTGGTTGATGAAATGAAATTGAAAATAGAAGGTTTGGACACCTTCAAGAAACTATAAAAAAAATAAAAATATGCGAGTTGTCTTTATGGGGACGCCAGAATTTGCAAAAGCGTCTCTCCAGGAAATCCACGAAAACAGTCTGCACGAAATTGTTGGGGTTGTAACAGTTCCTGACAAACCAGCAGGAAGAGGGCAAAAAATACAGCAATCGGCAGTAAAACAATATGCAGAAGAAAAAAAACTACCCCTTTTACAACCAGAAAAACTACGCGATAAAAACTTTATAGAGGCACTTAAAAAGCTAGACGCCGACGTTTTTGTAGTAGTAGCTTTTCGTATGTTGCCCCAAGTAGTATGGTCGATTCCACCAAAAGGAACATTTAACTTACACGGTTCTCTGCTCCCGCAATATCGTGGAGCTGCACCCATAAACTGGGCAATCATAAATGGAGAAAAGGAAACAGGAGTAACTACATTTTTAATTGATGAAAAAATAGATACTGGTAAAATTCTTCTAACAGACAAAGTTGCCATCGGTGTAGATGATAATGTCGGGAAAATACATGATGAGCTGATGAATCTTGGCAAAAAACTAGTTGTTGAAACACTCGATGCTTTAGAAAAAGACTCTATAACTTCTTATCCACAACCGTTGGAGAAAGAGTTGCATCATGCACCAAAACTTTACAAGGATGATTGCAGAATCGATTGGAGTTGGAAGTTAGAAAAGATACATAATCATGTAAGAGGTCTAAGCCCTTACCCAGCGGCATGGACAATGATTAACGGTAAATCGGCCAAAATTTTAGCCGGTAAAATTGCTCAGGACTTTCCTGAAGATTTAAGTAAAAATGTTCTTCATCTTACCAAAAACAATTTATTTGTCCGGGTAGAAAATGGTGTTTATGAAATTCTAGAAATCCAACCACAAGGAAAACGCAAAATGAGTGCAAAAGACTTTATCAACGGCAATCAAAATGTAAGTTGGTTAGCCTTAGATGATTAATGATTTATTGTAAATTAGTTACAAAACGTTAAAAAAAAGAATTAAACATTAATATTTGATGAAAAAAAGTATTTTTTTTCATCTAAAACTTGCATAAACAAAGGGAAAGATTATATTTGTGTATCATTTAAATTTAATTTATTAAGCTATGAACAAATCTGAATTAATCGACGCAATTGCTGCTGATGCAGGAATTTCAAAAGAAGCTGCAAAAAAAGCTTTGAACTCATTCACAACTAATGTAACGAATGCTTTAGCAAAAGGAGAAAAAGTTGCTTTAGTAGGATTCGGAACTTTCTCAACATCTGAGAGAGCTGCAAGAACGGGAATTAATCCACAGACTAAAAAAGAAATTCAAATCGCTGCTAAAACTGTAGCTAAGTTTAAAGCTGGATCAGAATTATCTGCTGCAGTAGACAAAAAATAAGAAGTTACCTTATTCTTAAGAAAGCATAAAACTCCTAATTGTTAGGAGTTTTTTTTGTATCTCATAATCTGTACAAGGGGTACCTCCCACTAAATATAATTTTTAGATGCGTATAGCAAATTTATGGAGCTAAACGATATTTCTTCCAACCATTATCTTTCTTTTTGTACAACACACGATCATGCAATCGACTAGGTCTACCTTGCCAAAACTCAATTTCTTCTGGTTTCACCAAATAACCTCCCCAATGAGGTGGTCTTGGTATTTCTTGGTTTTTGTACTTTTTGATTATTGAATCTTCATCGTCAACAAAATCATGAAATTCGTCTATAACCGAACTCTGTGGCGATACCCATGCACCGACTTGGCTTTCTCTAGGACGTTTAGCAAAATATGCATCAGACATCTCTTCGCTTACTTTTTCTGCCTTCCCAGTAATAATTATTTGTTGTTGCAAAGCAGGCCAAAAAAAACTTAAACATACTTGTGGATTATTCTCTATTGCTTTGCCTTTTTGGCTCTGATAATTAGTGTAAAAAACAAAACCATCTTGGTTATACTCTTTTAGTAAAACCACTCGATTTCTTGGCTTATCGCTATTCTCTACTGTGGTAACTGTCATCGCATTAGCCTCTTCTATCAAAGGGTTTTTTTCTGCAACATCGAACCAGCTTTTGAATTGCTCTATAGCATCTTCTGCCAAATGATCAAAATCTATAAAATTTTTAGAATAATTTTTTCTTTTATCAGATAAATCTTGTTTCATGAATTATTTTTTTTAAATTAGTAAAATACGAACTAACTTATAGGTACATTTTAACACACGAAGTTATTAATAAATAAAATAAAAGTTGTGGAAAATAAACGTATAAATAAAGGTGATATTCTCATAGCAAAACCAACCTTGAATAACGACATCTTCAACCGAAGCGTAGTCATCATCACCGAACACAGCGAAAAAGGTTCTGTAGGGTTTATCTTAAATAAATCATCAAATATCCCGCTACATATTTTTGTATCTCAAATGAATTCTGATTCTATTGTCTACGAAGGGGGGCCAGTAGACAAAGAAAACATATATTATCTGCATTCTCGTCCAGATCTTATTCGCGAGAGTGAAAAAATTGCCGAAAATATTTATTGGTCCGGAAATTACGAAGATGTCCGAGAGGCGATTAATATGGGAAAAATAGGGGATGATGAAATCCGATTTTATTTAGGATATTCTGGCTGGTCGAGTAGACAGTTAGAAATTGAACTCGAAATGAATGCATGGATTTTGGTACGCGAACGCATTGATATTTTTCGAGATTGGGAAGTTGACCTTTGGAAAAAACAACTGACCAAACTAGGTGGAGAAAACCTTATATGGGTAAATACACCCGCCGACCCTTCTATGAATTAAACTTTGTAGAAAAAACCTTATTCTATTTTTAGACGAAAAGCGAAAATATCTCTTGAGCTTTGTCGGTTCTGTATGTTTTTTTACGATTCTTCGTATACGATACCATACCATAACCGTCTATTAATACAAAAATCTCTTCGGCACGTTGCATCTCAAACGGAAAAATTTCTGTTTCTTCTACTTCGAAAACTTTTCCTTTGTTAAGAGTCGAGATAAAATGATTTCTAAGTACACTTTTCTGTACACCTTCTGACTGCTTTGGTGTTCTTATTTTATAATCATTGACAAGAAAAATAGACCCATTCAAACTCTTTGCTATTCGTTTATTGGCATTGAGCAAAACTAAATCGCGCATATCGTTTTCATGTGCATATACTCTTGCAATATTTTCTTCGGGATGTACAATATTATTTTGGGAGAAAAAAGAATCATTGATAACAAAATCCTTGTAGACATCAATTTCTGCCTCTTCTATCTCATGATTCCAAGCCTCTTGTTGCTGATCGAATACTATAAAATAGCCAATACTACTGTCTAGAATATCGCTAGAAGTGGTACGATAACAGGTGATAGTGATGCACCCGTTTTGGTTGTGCTGAAGCAAAGTCTTGATTTGATTCTGAAAAAATTCTGGAGTAAAATTCAACGGAATTTGCATGCGCATTATCCGCATAGAAGCCATTAAACTAAAATAATGGTCCTCCCACAAAAATATTTCACCATCAACAATTCGGATCAACTCTTTTATAGAATCGGCATACGATATGATGCGTTCGTTCGTAGAAAATACTAATTGTTCTTGCGGAACTAAGCTTCCATTGAAATTTATCATCAAAACTTGAACTTCTTTTTTTATTATAATGAACCTAAAATTTTCTTTAAATCTTCTATTTGACTCTCCCAAAGTTGTTTCGATTGCTCGATTTCATCTTCTTCTGCAAAGTCCGTAATCACAACCGAAACATCGTTTGTTAGTTCATCTACCACAATGGTCAACTCGAAAAAATATTTGGTATCTTCATCTTCTTCCCACTGGAAACGAACATAAGAATCTACTTTAGATTTCATTAAAAAAGCACTTTCTTCGTGTTCATCCCATATAAAAGTATATTTCTCTCCACGAGAATTTACATTATCTGCAAACCACTCTGATAAGCCCGAAGGATTCGATAAATAATTGTAAAGCAACGAAGGTGATGATTTTATCGGAAATTCTATCGTATATTTCTTTTTAGGCATACTTTATTTTTTTGTGTCCGCAAGATATTAAATGAATCTAATTAACCAAAAAAAATAACTATGTTTTATTGCTTCTCACCTAAATTGTACTTAATAAAAAAAGAGAGCATCGCTGGATACTCTCTTTCTGTTCTTTACCTTAATCGAGGAAGCCGACAACTTGGTAGGCAAAACCGTATTGGTCATAATATTTTTGGTACAAAACACCTCCGAATTCATATAGAATATCGCCATTATAATTTACCGTTTCATAACCAGCGGGCAAAGCTTCGATAATTGCTCCATAAGGAGGCTCTACGACATAAAATCTGTTTCTTTTTTTGATATAATAAATTCCTTCATAGAAATAATAAGGTCTACGGTTGTAATAGAAACTCGAATAGCCTATGGGTAAATAATCTACCCGAAAACCAACCGGTGGCATAAAACGGATATATCCCTTATTGTACGGACGGTAATACACTCCATTATTTCCATAGAATTGATAATTGTTATACGTGTAATGATGATAATTGTTCACATTGTATACATACGAATTGTATCGACGATCTTCATAACGTTTATCATTCTGAAAACGAATTACATCTCTCCCATTGTCTTGGGATCTAATCTCGCGTTGGTTGTTTCTATAATTTACCTCAACGTTATTTCTTCGCGTATTCCCTCTCTCGACCGTTCTTGCAGATAACGAACTATTTCTTATAGTTTCGGCAGAATTTGTTGCACGAAAACCCGAACGAGAATTCGCACTAGTAGGAGTCCTTACCGTTATCGAAGAGCCTGTTCTCACATGATTAGGCGTATTTCCTTGATTTGTTCTTGGATTACTTCTGCGCGGGTCGCTCATACTTTCTTGTTTACTCGATCCAAAAGAAGCATTTATATTCGCTCTTGGATTGCTGTTATTGCTCGCCCGATTGGTCACTGTAGAATTTCCTCTACCATTCGATGATCGATCACCATTTCTAGCCGATTGTGCAAAAATCAAGGTACCAGAAACCATAGCTAACCCTACTAAAAGTACACGTATATTTTTCATTTTCTATAAATTTTCAGGATTTTACAATTTTGTTAAATTCCATAAGTGTGCCAAAAAATATTCGAATCAAAAAAAAACCAATTCATAAAAGATAATCCGAAGCATCAACCTTATTTTCTGTCCCAAATCCTACCGAAATCTATTTGCACAGCAAGCCAGTTAATGTATCTTTGTGGGATATTTTATGTACGATGATCGATTTCAAGAGTGCTTATATTTCTTATTTATCCCTACAGAAAGTTGGCCACAAAGTGCGCGAAGAACGCAATATTTTTGCGGAAGCAGCTTTGAAAATGGACGAAAAAAAAGAAGAAGATTTATTTCCGTTTCTTACACAAGCTTTCAGACGCAACATGGATGCTTATCATTTTTCTCACTATACTGAAAAGCTGGAGTTTAATGTGGTGTATAGTTTGATGCAAGAAATGTTCGAGGAGAAGATCGATTTTCTAGATTTTTCGCATGAGATTTTGGCCCATTTATTCGAGAAATCTTTGCATCCGCAAATAAAGTCGGGTGAAGTTTTCATTGCTTTTTTTGATAATATCAGGTATGGAGACATTACCACGCAAGGTATTGGCATTTTCAAGCTAGAAAATAAAAAGAAATACATCCGTTTCGATGAATCCAAAAACATCGATTATTTTATTCAAAAAGGATATAAATTAGAGAAAATAGACAAAGCGGCTTTTGTTGTCAATACACAAAAAGATGACGGATATATTGTTTTTTCGGTTGATGATTTGCAAAACGAATCCGAATATTGGAAAAAAAGTTTCTTAGAAATTACGGCTGTTAATGATAATCGCTATCAAACCAAACAATATTTACACTTGATGAATCAGTTTGCCGAAGAGGTTGTTTTAGAACGAAATGACAAGCAAACACAAGCCAATTTTCTGTCTCAAACGTTGCATTTATTAACGATGAATGAAATGGTTACCGACGAAATGATTCAGAGTCAAGTAGTTGAACAGTTTGAGTTGGTGGATGACTATAAAAAATTCAAAACTCAATATGCAGAAGATTTCAAAATAGAATTCGACACGGCTTTTGAAGTGAATAAACCTTCGCTCGTCAAAGAATCTAAAAAAATAAAAAGTGAAATAAAACTCGATACCAACATCATTCTAAAAATAGATTTGATGGCGGCGGATGCTGCAGAAGATTACCTAGAAAAGGGATATGATGAGAACAAAAAAATGTTTTACTACAAAGTGTTTTTCAATACAGAGCAATAATAAAAGAGTGGCTATGTAACCACTCTTTTTTTATTATTCTTGTATTTGAGGCGCTGTAGAAAAATTCATAGATTGTTTCATCTGATAAGCCTGTATAATGTCTTCTATCGGATAATTAAACCAGTCTATTTGTTTTTTTATTTTCTTGTTTTTGTCGAGAAATAACCATGTCGTAAACTTCATTTCGGGGATTGTTAGTCCTTGATACTGGTAGGGTAAAAAATAGCCTTGTGCAACAATCATAGTGTCGTTGCTCATTAACTGTTCTACCCGCAAGATTGTATCGTTCGGATACACCATTTGTGCGTCATGGAAGTTGAAGTTTGTTCGAATCAATTCTACACTCGATATAGGATGCAAACCACTTTGTAAAACTACATTTTCATATTCTATAGTGTCGTTATAAAATGATTGCAATATTTTTTCATCTTTTCGGAGTGCGTATGTCTCAAAAAAATCTTTTCCTATCTGAGATTGATTAGAGGTTTCGCATGAGAAAAACAACCCTACAGAAAGAAGAAATATTGGTGCTGTATTTTTCATTTATTTGCGTACAAAAGCTTCTACATCTTCTCTTTTCACTGGATCGTTCGATAAGATTAACAAACGTTCTACCACATTTCTTAATTCGCGAATATTCCCTGTCCAATCGATTTCTTTCAGCGCTTCGTAAGCCGAGGCATCGAACTTTTTATACGGTAAACCTTGGTTTTCACTTAGCAGAACTACAAAATGTTCTACTAGTTCTGGAATATCATCTTTTCGGTCGTTGAGGGCTGGCACTTCTATAATGATGACTGCCAATCGATGGTATAAATCTTCTCGGAAACGCCCTTCCTCAATCTCTTTTCGCAGGTCTTTATTGGTTGCAGCAATTACACGAACATTCACGTCGATTTCTTTCTCGCTTCCTACAGGAGAAATTTTTCCTTCTTGTAGTGCTCTCAAAACTTTTGCTTGTGCAGATAGACTCATATCTCCAATTTCATCTAAGAAAATTGTTCCTTGGTTGGCCAACTCGAATTTACCTTGTTTATCTTTTACTGCTCCTGTGAAAGAACCTTTCACATGGCCAAACAATTCACTCTCAATGAGCTCTGCAGGTATTGCTGCACAATTAACTTCGATAAGTGTTTTTTTATTTCGATCACTTTTCTCGTGCAATTGATGTGCAACCAACTCCTTTCCGGTCCCGTTTGGTCCTGTGATCAAAACGCGTGCTTCGGTAGACGCTACTTTATCGATGATCTCTCGGATTTCATTTAATCTTTCCGAACTCCCTATCATCGTATACTGTTTGCTTACTTTGCGTTTGAGTGCTTTGTTTTCTGATTTGAGTGCCGTATTGGTTTTTACCAATGATTTGTGGTTTAACGCATTACGTACCGTATTGAGTAGTCGATTGAGATCTGGTGGTTTTGAGATATAATCGTATGCACCTTTCTTGATACAATCTACGGCGGTTTCGATATCACCATGACCAGAAATCATTACAAAAGTAAGATCGGGATGTTGTTCTAGTGCTTCTGTTAGTACTTCTACTCCATCTTTTTTTGGCATTTTGATATCGGAAATGATTAAATCATATTCTACTTCATTAATTTTCTCAAGGGCAATCTCACCGTTCTCTGCTTCATCTACTTCGAAAGAAGAGTCCTCATCGAGTAAAATATTTTTCAGTACGTTGCGGATGGCTTTTTCGTCTTCGATGATTAATATTTTTGGCATGTTGTATTTTTAATTTTGCCTTCCAAATATACGTAATTTTCTGCGAGCTTAAGAAGTTTTAATGCGTTCTACGTTTTGCAATCCCAATTCTTCAACAGCAATCTCTCTCATTTCTACCTTTCTTATTTTTCCTGAGACTGTCATTGGAAATTCGGTAACAAACTTCCAGTACTTCGGGCGTTTATAGTGTGCAATGGACATACAAAATTCTTGTAATTCATCTTCCGAACAGAGTTCATTTTCTTTTATTTTTACCCAAGCCATCACTTCCTCTCCATACTTTTCGCTTGGGACACCGATGATTTGTACATCTGATATTTTTGGGTGCGGATAGAGGTAATCTTCGATTTCTTTTGGTGAGATATTTTCTCCTCCTCGTATTATCAAATCTTTTATTCTACCGGTAATATTCACATAGCCTTCATCATCCATTGTAGCTAAATCACCCGAATGTAACCAATTATTATTATCTTTTACTTGTGCAGTTGCTTCGGGCATATTCCAATATTTCAACATCACCGAATATCCTCTAGTGCACAACTCTCCTTGTACTCCCCGTGGTAGTATTTCACCAGTTTCGGGATCGATTATCTTTATTTCTAAATGATCCATCACTGTCCCAACGGTACTTACTTGTTTTTCTAGTGGTGTTCCTATTTTGGTCTGAATTGATACTGGAGAAGTTTCTGTCATTCCATAACAAATAGATACTTCTCTCATATTCATCAAGGATTGTACTTTTTTCATGATTTCGATCGGACAAGGAGAACCTGCCATCACACCAGTACGCAAAGTTGACAAATCATAATCCTCGAAATTCGGCAAATCTAATTCGGCAATAAACATCGTCGGCACACCATAGAGTGAAGTACATTTTTCTTCTTGAACAGCTTTGAGCGTTTTGGCTGCATCAAAATTATCCGATGGTAGAACCATGCATGCACCATGTGATACGCAAGCTAAATTTCCTATAACCATCCCGAAGCAATGATAAAATGGAACAGGAATACAAACGCGATCTCTAAAAGTGTAATTTAGTCGAATGCCTATAAAATAACCATTATTCAAGATATTGTGGTGTGTGAGTGTTACGCCTTTTGGGAAACCGGTTGTACCCGAAGTATATTGGATGTTCACCGGATCATCGAACTGAACACTTTGTTCGATAAAATTGAGTTTTGAGGTATTGATATTATCCGAATATGCTAAAAAATCTTTCCAATCATTCTCGAAAATATAAACTTGCTCCAAAGTAGGACATTCGGGTCTTACTTTTTCGATCATATCTTGGTATTGACTAGACTTGTATTGTTTAGATGCAAAAAGTGCTTTGATTTCGGATTGATTCACAACATAAGCTAGCTCATTAATTCGATAAGCGGGGTATATGGTAACAAGAATCACCCCTATTCTTGCTGTGGCGAATTGTAGTAATACCCATTCTGCTCGGTTGGCCGACCAAATCCCAACTCGATCTCCTGTTTGTATTCCTTGAGCCAAAAGAGCTTTGGCTATAATTTCGGTTTGATGATAAAATTGCGAATAGGTGTATCGAATATCTTGATCAACACTAACCAATGCATCTTTGGTAGGATATTTGGCTACGATTCGTTTTGGTTATCGCCAATAGTTTCTCCTAAAAGCGGCACGTTCGATGGTCCGCTTGCGTATGAAATTTCTCTTATCATTTTTTTGTGGTTTGTGTATGAATATAATTAACATACTTCTAAACCACAAAAAAAGCCTCATAAAAATGAGGCTTTATAGATTCTTAAATATTTATGCTTATTTTTTCACAACCTTTGTAGTTGAAGAAGTACCATTGGTTGTTGTTTTCACGAAGTAAATTCCTTTTGCTAATGAAGATACATTAACTGTTTGTTTTCCATTAACTTCGAAAGTTTTCACAATTTGTCCGTTTGTGTTATACACTTCTACTGTTGCTTTTCCTTTTACATCAAATGAAGCTGTATTTGTCCACAAAGTGTTCAATACAGTTTTTTCTGGTGTAAGCGTGTAAACATTCATGTTCATATCCCATAATTGGATATTGTCTATGTCTAGCGCATAATCTACGTCTTTACCAATTTTTAAAGCAAAAAAGTCTTTGTCTAAGTCTGTAACATTCAAATCTGTTTTGTCTGATAAGTCTAATGTTACTTTTACCCAATTACCATTTGTATTGATAACACCTGCATATTGGTTATTTGCTGAAGAAACAACGGTGGTATCCGCAGACAAATCTCCTACGTTGTATGGATAATATGTACCATCTACTTTATAAATATTTAGTGATAAAGTTTTTCCTGCTGTTCCTTTTACCCAAAAAGTAATTTGTTTTGGTTGTGAAGTAAGTTTGCTACCTAATCTTGAGGTAAAAACATAGTCATTTTTTTGTGTATTAGTTGTAATGTTTAATGAATTTGACCCATCAACTCCTTTACCAACACCCTGTACTGCATAAGCTTTTATCCCGTATGAATTTACTCCACTTGTAAACTCTTCCCAATTTTCAAAATCACTCCCAGGTATTGCGTTTACTTGTGCAAAAGAGAATGTAGAAAGAGCAGCAACTGCTATTAAAGAATAGATTTTTTTCATGATTTTTTATTTTTTTTAATTAATATTAACCCTTTTCTTTTGAGATACAAATGTACAACTATTCGGCAAACGATTTGTTAATGTAAAAATTGATTACAATAATTTAACACAGAAAAGGGCAAGAAAATTCTTGCCCTTTTACATACTATTATAATTTCTAATATCAATTTAGATTAGATATGGATTGCATGTCCGTATGCATCCTCTACAGCTTCCATAATTGCTTCTGCCATAGTAGGGTGTGCATGAACAGACTTCATTATTTCATGCCCTGTAGTTTCTAGTTTACGAGCCACAACAGCTTCGGCAATCATTTCGGTAACTCCATCCCCAATCATATGACAACCCAACCATTCACCATATTTAGCATCGAATACAACTTTCACAAAACCATCTGTTGCACCATTGGCTACAGCCTTACCATTGGCAGAGAATGGGAATTTTCCTACTTTCACTTCATAGCCAGCTTCTTTCGCTTTTGTTTCGGTAAGCCCAACTGATGCAATCTCTGGAGAGCAATATGTACAACCCGGAATATTACCGTAATCGATAGGCTCTACTTCTAATCCAGCTATTTTTTCTGCGGCTAGAATTCCTTGTGCAGATGCCAAGTGTGCTAAATCAGCTCCTTTTACAACATCTCCAATTGCATAATATCCGGGAACAGAGGTTTGGCAATAATCATTGATAACGATTTTTCCACGTTCGGTTGCTATACCAACTTCTTCTAATCCAATGTTTTCTGTGTTTGGTACTACACCCACAGCAGAAAGTACGACTTCTGCCTCAAGAACTTCTTCTCCTTTAGCTGTTTTTACAGTTGCTTTCACCAAATCACCCGATGTATCTACCTGAGTAACTTCTGCATTGGTAAGAATTTTTATGCCCGATTTTTTGAAAGATAATTGTAATTGTTTTGATACGTCTTCATCTTCTACCGGAACTATTCTTGGTAAAAACTCTACGATGGTTACTTCCGTACCAAGAGAGTGGTAAAAATGTGCAAACTCAACACCGATAGCTCCTGATCCTACAACAATCATCGACTTCGGAAGTTTTTCTAATGCCAATGCGCCACGATATCCGATTACCTTTTTGCCATCTTGTGGTAACGCAGGTAACTCGCGAGAACGTGCTCCTGTAGCAATAATAATATTGTCTGCTTGATATTCTTTGGCTTCGTTTTCATTGGTAACCAATACTTTTTTACCGGGTAGGACTTTCGCTTCCCCTTTTATTATATCAATTTTATTCTTTTTCATCAAGAATTGCACTCCTTTACTCATGCGGTCGGCAACTCCTCTACTTCTTTGTACCACGTTCGGAAACTCGAATCCGATATTTTCTGGTACATTGATACCAAAGTCTTGGGCGTTATTTAAATACTTATATACTTGTGCACTTTTTAGTAATGCTTTGGTCGGAATACATCCCCAATTAAGGCATATTCCACCCAATTCAGCTTTTTCTACTATAGCCACTTTTTTCCCTAATTGAGACCCTCTAATGGCAGCTACATACCCGCCAGGTCCGCTACCTATAATAATAATATCGTAGTTCATGCTCGAAATTTGTGCTAATTTATAAATATATCTATTAATATGAAAATTGTTGATAGAAAGTTGAACAAGAGTTTGAGTATCTTTGTCCGATGAAAGTGTTTTTCCAGAACATAGCAGACGAACTAGAAATTCCGTTAGAATCGCCCTTGCCTTGTAGTTTTGGCCAGGCTATAGATATTTTTCATTCTATGCCCGATTACGACGGAAGCCACATCGGTTTTTTAACAGATAAAGGAACCTATCTGCAGGTGACAAAATATGATCGATTTCTTTTTTTGATTGATATTATGGATTTTGAAAATCATCAGTCACACGAAACTTTAATGCATTATCAGCAGGTTTTTCAATTAATTAAGGATTTGTTCGAAGGGTTTGATCCTTATGCGCTGCCGAATTTAGAACTCAGAAAATGGTAAACAAAAAAGGGCTTCAAATTCTATTTTTTTTTGAAACCCTTTTTGTTTATATCAAACTACTTATGTACTGTTATTTATTTTTTAACGATTTTGAATGTTGTTGTTTTCCCATTGAAATCTACCTGAACTAGATAAGTTCCTTTGGCTAATGATTTCATATCTACCTGGGTGGCAAATACATTTTTGTAGTTCTTACTATAAACTTTTCTTCCATCCATTGAATAAATTTCTATTTTTTGGAATGGATTTTTAGCCACAAAATTCATTTCGTGGGTAACTGGATTAGGATAATATGAATAGTCTACCAACGCATTTTGATCATCTGTACCTAAAACTGCACAGCTAACATTGGCTTCCCAACCTGCATTTTCTATAGATCCATCTGAGGTGAACTTGAATGTTAATGCACCTGCTTCATTGCTTGCCTCGAAATTTGGCAAGTTGTTCGAGAGGTCTCCCGTTAAACCGTTTGGTGTTAGCGAAGGTGCTTCTTCATTTACTCCATCAAATACATATAAATAATCTGATTTTGCTTCGGTATTGAAGGCTACGAAATCAACTTTGATTTTAGCCCCTTCTTTTGATGGCA
Organism: Weeksella sp. HMSC059D05; assembly: GCF_001809725.1. NCBI lineage: Bacteria > Pseudomonadati > Bacteroidota > Flavobacteriia > Flavobacteriales > Weeksellaceae > Weeksella > Weeksella sp. HMSC059D05. Next base: position 147,563 of record NZ_KV798521.1, on the reverse strand, counting down.
TTAAAGTACGAGTCCAATTTTCACTTGGAATATAGCGAGTGTTAACTCCTCCGAAATCTACAAATTTCTCATTACCAGAACAGAAGTCTTCTGCACTTGTTGCAAAAACCAAGTCAACACCATTGATGTTATTTTCATCGCATGCTTTGCGAATGCGTAAACGATAATATGTATTGGCTTCTAAACCAGAAAAATTGAACGTGTTGTTTTCGTTAGTCGACCAGGTAGAAGGAACTGCTCTACTGAATTTCGATAATTTATACTCCCAATTTGTAACTTCGTTATTGTTCAATACCACATTTATTTGTGCAGAAGTTGGCGTGACATTTACCGCTTGATATTCTGGGTGGTAGGTTATACATACATCATCTAGTGATTCGGTAATACAAGTTCTAGAATTGATAAAATCGATGATTCTTTGTTTTGGTTGAGGGCCGAATCCGTTGTTGAAGTTTATCCCGACAGATCGTAAGTGACAATAACTCATAATTGTTCCTCCGCTTGATGGTATACCAGGGTTTGCACAGCTTCCTTCTAGTGTATAGCAACCATCTATTGCAGTATTATCACCATTCCAAGCACAAGCATGTGTGTGTTGTGAACCTAAATTGTGTCCTAATTCGTGTGTCATAACCATTACATTCCAAGAGTAGCTTGGGAAATTTACTACCGGCGTATTATCCATATCGCAATACGAATAATTTGCCTGAGAACACAATCCATTAAGATAAGCCACACCTCCTAAAGCGCCTGGATCAATACCAACTAGTTGTGCTAAATGTGCATCGAATGTTGGACGATTTTTTCTAAATTTCTCTAAATATTTTACAGATGTACTTCCTATTCCTTGGTATGGATCTTTCACCGTCCAGATCATAGTACTTCGCATAGCCAAATCGATATCATCATTATTGTAAATGGTATGCATATTGTTTACCAAAGCAGTTAACCAGTTCATCACCGATGTGGTATCTCTCCCTTTAGCTACATAGATATCGTAATCTACTTCGTAATAAATTGTAGGAATTTTCGTGGTTGCATATTTGCCTTGGTTTTCACCAGAGAATTTTTGGTAATCGAATTTACTTCCTTCATGTGGAATTTGGTCTGCAGAGCAAAAACTTCCATCGTATTCTGGTTTAAGATATTTATCAGAATACAAAACATAATTTTTGTTCCCTTTGATCATCTTACCTTGGTCGTCGTTTAGTGCTCCAAGGTTTAGGTTCCCATAATCATCAGAACTAATCACAGCGATTACTTCCTCATCAAAAACGCTGAACGCAACAAGAGAATTGCTATCTCCTTTGATTATACCACGATAATAAACTCCTGGGTTATATTTTATAAGATTATTTTTCTCATCTGTTACATAAAAAGAATCATCAAAAAGCGTAGTGTTTTTGGTTAATTCTAATGTAATTTCTTTCCCATCGTATGGTAAACTGATCGAAATATTGCTAGGAGATTTTTGTACTAATCCTTTTAGCGAAGCAATATCCAAAGTAAAATATTCTGCCTTTTCAACTTCTACATTTTTTAGCGCTGAAGTGGATTTAGTAAAAAGTGAATACGACTGAAATGTCTTTTTCTGAGCAGTAATTGAGGCAATTTCTTTAGCCACTGCACGCGTTTGTGCCGTTGCAAAAGTCCCTACCAAAAAAAACATACTCACTAAAGTAGTAAATTTTTTCATGAGAATTTAATATTAATTTGCGCTAAATTACAAAATAGTCTAGTCAATATTAAATTATCGTCAAAAATTCTTTCGATATCTTACATATATTCCGTATCTAAACGACCTGGTTTGAATTGTATGATATTGGCTTTTGCCATTAGTTTTATAATCGGAAACATCGGGTCGATCTCTCCTTTTTTCACAGCAAAGTTTGGTCTTCCGCCAAATTTATGGTGATTATTATGTAAACATTCACCCCACATAAGAAAATCTTTCGCCAAGAAATTGGTCGACGTATCATTTACCTCGAAATTTCGATAACCGTATTTATGAGAAAACCAATTCACCACTACTCCATGCACTGGACTCATCAAAATATGCAAAGGAATGAACACGAAAAATGTCCACAAAGGAGCATCTATTGCCAGGTAAATCAAAATATAAATAATCGCCCAAGATGCCCTTACCCAATTATTCTCAGCTATCTTGTCGAACGAACGCCATGCGGGAACACCTTTCTTAAATTTTTGTTGTACCTCTACTTCGTTGCGATCGATTTCATTGTACACCAATCGTGTTCTCCACATCATATTAAAAATATCTTTATCGAAAAGGGGCGAATGTGGATCTTTTTCAGTATCTGCATAGGCATGATGCATGCGATGCATTACACCATACGCATAGGGACTAAGATAAGATGAACCCTGAAAGATAAAAGACAACACATGAAAAACTTTCTCCATAAAAGGACTCATCTGAAACATAGCATGTGCAGCATAACGATGATGAAAAAAAGTCTGAAAAAACAAGGATGCATACCAATGAAAGATAAACAAAACAAGAACCCAAATCATATCCTTTACAATTAAATTTTCGATAATTACACACAAAAATAATAGTTATTTATTCTATATTCCCTATCTTGAGCTACTATTCTTCAAAAAAAAATGAATTAAAATGACACAAGCACTTTTCAAACAAATACTTACTTCGCAAATTCCGATCGCTTGGATTGCAGGAGTACGTTTAGAGAGTTTTGATAAAAATCAAGTTCAAACTTACGTAGAATTCGACTTTCTGAATCAAAATCCTTTTCAGAGCATGTTTTGGGCCGTTCAAGGTATGGCTGCAGAGTTTTCTGGTGGAATGATGTTGCTGAATAAAGTACAAGAAAGTGGTGCAAATATTTCTACGTTGGTAGTGCACCAAGAATCAACTTTCACTAAGAAAGCGGTAGGTAAAATAGTTTTCACGTGTTCTGATGGTGAATTGATGGATGAGAAAATAAAAGAAGCTATCGAAACCCAAGAAGGTGTAACATTCCAAGTTTCCTCTGTCGGTACTGATGAAGAAGGAGATGTGGTAGCGAAGTTTCTTTTTACTTGGAGTATAAAAGCTAGAAGTAAAGGATAAAAACTGATGAGAAGCTGATAAGTTTATTTCAGTCCATAAAAAAGTCTTTCGATAATCGAAAGACTTTTTTATGGACTTTTCATTGAGTTTTTATTATAAATTCTATATAAAACTACTCAAAAGAAACATTGTATTTTTCATCGAATTCTTTTTGCTCTTCTACCGATAGTTTAGAGCGCTCGTAACGCAAAGAAAAACCTCCTACCAATTTTCCATTATCGTAATACATCCAATCAGAGATACGAGCAGGATCAATAACGATCATGTCATTATGTTTTACTTTATTTGTCACCCGCGGTTTAGAGTCTACTACTCCGTACAAAGTATCGCCTTTTGCGGTTATATCTCTGATCCATAAATGCTCTTCTCGATTTGCATCGTTTACATATTTTTCTTTCACAAAGAAATTGCTTGTTCCTTCTTTTTGTTCGGCAAATGCTTTTCTAAAATCTGCAAAACTCGAATTAGCAACTTGCCCCAACGAGTCTAGTATAATTTCTTCTTGCTTTTGCTTATCAACGGCTTTGTAAGCGTCAACCGCATTCTCACGCGAGTCTTTACACGAACCTAAAATAATTAGTCCTAGAAAAGCAAATATTATTGTTTTTTTCATAGTCTTACTAAAATTTAAAAACCAAATTACGAAAAAAATTCTTAATCAAAGTAAGATAAATGTAATTCTTTTGGTTGCGGAAGTATCCAAGTTTGATGCCCAAAATAGCTCCATTTTTCATTTGCTAAATCTACATTATCATCAATAAAAGGGTAATAAGCACTTCGGTTTACAGAAACATAGGAATGTACAAATATCTTTACATTTTCTTTTCCTTCTGGGTCTAGTTTATCTTTCAGGATGTGAGCAAACTGCCAAATCATATCGGGGCTTACTGCCATTTTAGCTATTTGTTTTCCTGTAAGATAATGTTGTATCGGTATTATTTTTCGCTCACCATTTTTATTTTCGGTATAAAAAGTAATATCGCCCGATTTCGACCTCAGCATCATTCGCCATGCCATGCGATGACCTTCTTCTGTCCAGAACACATTTCCGGGTATAAAGTGGTGACGAATTGGTAAATATATTTGCCACAAAAAGTACAAAATAAATGCATAACGAAAAATCATTTTACGTGTGGCTTGTGCTTCTTTATTTTCTATTCTATCTAGCAAATACGATTTTTTAGGAAAAAATTGTTCTTGAAACCATTCGACCGGAAAAAAGAAAATCATCATAGCTAAGGAAAAGTACGGGAATATTCCGATCTGAAAAACGGCTGAATTAAAGAGATGAAAAACAAGAGCCATCACCAATCCTATACGTCTAAGTTTTGGGATCAACATAATCGGTACGATGAGCAAGTCGAATAAAAAACCGGCAATTGCTATAGCTTTTGCAAAAGGCAAACTTCCTACAAAATCACCTAAAATATCAAAACTCAAATCATATTTCAGATAATTTCCTACTTTTTCGAAGCTTGGCAATAGAAACACACCGTTGAACCAATCGGGATATATTTTGTTGATAGCTGCAAAGAAGTACATAATTGTCATTTGCCCCATAAAAAAATAATATACCCACATGCTGCATTGATTGCTTTTTATTTTAGAAAACAAAAAACTATCTAGCGAAAAAAATCGGTGTGCAGGAGCTAAGACCATGACCCATGAAACCAACATAAACAAATAATAGTGGTTGTTGTAGCTGGTTTTTTGCATAAGATAAGTGAGTGTCCACAATAAGGCAAAAAAGAGGGTGGAGATTCTATACATAAATCCTAACGCAATCATCAAGCCCAAAAAGCCCATTCCACCGTATAGATATAGCATATTTTGCCCCAAAAAAATGCTTGTCCATTCGAAGCCAATGAAGCTAAAAGTTATCGTTGGTTCTACGAAATTGCTAGCAACCCAACCTGTAAAGATCGCTCCCCAGCATTCGAGCATGATAAAGAGTCCAAAAAAAATTCTAAATAAAACTAAGCCAGAGTTATCGATTTTGCGATACAGAAAATCATTATACATTTTTCGGTTTTAGAAAAGCTAAGGTAAAAAGACTTATTTATTTTTTGTATAAATTTGAAAAATGAAAAGCGAGAAAATTATTTTGTTCGATGGAATTTGCAATCTATGCAATCAATCTGTTCAGTTTGTACTCGAACATGACAAAAATAAACATTTTCGTTTTGCCTCTTTGCAATCGGAGTTTGGACAAATGTTTCTAAGAAAACATGGTTTGGATACAAAAAACTTTGATTCGATTGTCTTGCTCGATGGAGACACTTTTTTCACTAAATCGGATGCAGTTTTGCGAATTGCGAAAGAGCTACATCATCCTGCTAGACTATTAAGTTATTGTGCTATCTTACCGAAAAATTCCCGAGATTTTTTCTATTCTTTTATTGCGAAAAATAGATACCGTCTTTTCGGTAAAAAAGAAAGTTGTTGGTTGCCGACTCCCGAGCTGAAAAGTAGATTTTTAGACTAAGAATATCTTTCTTTTTGTTTTGGAATAGGCTTAGTTACTATCCAGGGGTTTATGGTTGTTGATATTTTTCGATAGCTTCTTTTATTTTGATCCGACGATTACTAGGCGATGGATGAGAACTTTGCCATTCTGGTACGGCTACTCTGCCAGAAGCGTCTTCTAGTATATCCATTACACCGATTAGCGCTTCGGGGTTGTATCCTGCCTGAATCATAAACCGAACACCCAAATCATCGGCTTCTAATTCATCACTTCTCCCATATTTCAGGTTTACCATGTTGGCAATAAACTGGGCATATTGTGCCGTATTAACATCTCCGCTTGCCACACCAGCAGCACCTACTAATCCTTGCGTAAGTGCTTGTTTGGATATTTGTTCTGCACTATGCCGCGCAATTACGTGCCCTATTTCGTGCCCAAGAACTCCACCTAATTGATCTTCGTTTTTCAATCTTCTGAACAATCCTTCTGTAATAAAAATCGGCCCTCCAGGTAAAGCAAAGGCATTGACTGTTTGCGAATCGGCTAATACATAAAAATGAAATGGGTAGGAAGTTCTTGCTGCATCGGTATTTTTCACCAATCGATTTCCCACTTGTTGAACCAAATTTTGCATTTCTTTATTGGTAGAAAGCCCACCGAATTCTTTTGCCATTTGTGGAGCAAAATTAATACCCAATGCGATTTCTTCTTCCTTCGAGAGAGAGATATATTGTTTCTCTCCGGTTATTTCATTCACATCCGAAGAGGCAAAATACTTGATAACAGAAAAAATAACAATAGCCAATGCCACTAAAATTTTTAGTGTTACACTACCTCCTTTTTGCATACTAAGATATTTTTTTTACGTTTTCTGCTTGCTGTGTCTATTTTTCAAGATTCGCAAGACATCTTTTAATTGGAAACCTCGATCGTGCAATGCCATCAAATAATAGAACAACACATCGGCTGATTCTTCTAGAAAGTCATCATCGCTATCTTGGCCAGAGGCAATAACCATCTCTACTGCTTCTTCTCCCATTTTTTTAGCAATCTGATTAGAGCCTTTTTTATGAACGCGTTTCATTTTCGATTTCTTAGCGTCTTCTAATTTTGCAGCTTCTATTTTTGTTTCTAATTTTTTCAGAAACGGATAGTCTTTTTCTTTTTCCACTTCTTTTAGGCTATCGATTTTCATATTAAAAAATAAACTTACGATAAAATTACATTTTTCTAAAAAATTTGCAGTACAATTTTAATTCTTTTTTAGAAGAAAAAAGCTATTGTTATTCTACACATTGATTAAAGCAATATCCAAAGTCAAAATAAAAATTTGTATTTTTACGCACAAATTAAACTCACGCAAACAAAATAATGAACACAAACAATTTCTCATTACGTCATATCGGAAATCATGACGAAACGATTACCGAAATGCTATCGGTTATCGGGAAAAATTCGATAGAAGAACTAATCGAAGCAACTTTACCCAATACAATTCGACTTGGTAAAACACTAGATTTACCTGATGCTCTCTCTGAGTTTGAAGCTACTAATCACTTAGCCGAATTAGCTGCTCAAAACACCAAAGTAAAAAACTATTTGGGTTACGGTTATTACGGGACCATTTTACCTGCCCCTATACAACGAAACGTACTAGAAAACCCAGGATGGTATACAGCATACACACCCTACCAAGCAGAAATAGCACAAGGAAGATTAGAAGCATTACTGAATTTTCAGACAGTAATTTCTGACCTTACAGGTTTACCAATTGCCAACGCTTCTTTATTGGATGAAGGAACTGCATGTGGAGAAGCTATGCATATGCTTTTGGAATCTCGTTCTCGTGAACAGAAAAAAAACAATGTTCTCAAATTTTTCGTAGCAGACAACTTATTCCCACAATCGATTGCTGTACTACAAACAAAAGCTCACGGGTTGGGAATAGAACTGGTTGTTGGTAATTACGAAACCATTGAACTCGACGATACTTTCTTCGGAGCTATTGTACAATACATTGGCAAAGGCGGACAAATCAATCAATACCAAACATTTGTAGAGAAAGCAAAAGCTACAGCAGTAAAAGTTGCTGTTGCGACTGATTTATTAGCTCTAACTCTCTTAACACCACCAGGTGAATGGGGAGCAGAAATCGCTGTAGGTACCTCACAACGCTTTGGTATCCCTATGGGATATGGCGGTCCACATGCTGCTTTTCTGGCTTGTACAGAAGAATACAAACGAGTAATACCTGGAAGAATCATTGGTGTATCACAAGATCGTTTAGGTAATTACGCCCTTCGCATGGCGTTGCAAACACGCGAACAACATATCAAGCGCGAGAAAGCAACTTCTAACATTTGTACAGCACAAGTACTTTTGGCTGTAATGGCATCTTTCTACGCCGTTTACCACGGGAAAGAAGGTTTAACTTTTATCGCTAATCAAATCCATACCAAGGCCGGAATTTTACAAGCTGCTCTTCAACATTTAGGATATGAAACTACCAATACTCATTTCTTTGATACAGTACAAATCAAAACGGATAACACACAAGATTTGGTAGCGAAGTTTAGAGAAAACGATATCAATATCAATGGTTTCGAGGAAGGAAAAGTTTCTATCACAATAGATGAAATGATTTCAGAGGAAGATGTATTCGAAATCATCAGCATTTTTGCTTCACTAAAAAATACCGAAGATGGATTCGAATTCGAAGTAGAAGATTCATACTTACCTGAAGATTTATTAAGAACTTCTGATTTCCTTACCCACGATAACTTCAAATTATATCATACCGAGACAGAATTGATGCGTTATATCAAGCGATTAGAACGCAAAGATTTAGCATTAAATCAATCGATGATTGCTCTAGGATCTTGTACAATGAAATTGAATGCTGCTACAGAATTGCTTCATTTATCATGGGAAAGAATGGGAAATATTCACCCTTTTGCTCCAAAAGATCAGGTACAAGGATATCAAACATTAATAAAAAACTTAGAAAAATACCTAGCAGAAATTACCGGTTTCGATGCCACTTCTCTTCAGCCCAACTCTGGTGCTCAAGGTGAATATGCAGGGCTCATGGTTATCCGATCTTATTTCGAGTCGAAAGGTGAAGGGCACCGTAATGTTGCACTTATTCCTCAATCTGCACACGGTACCAACCCAGCTTCTGCTGCGATGGCTGGCATGCAAGTTGTCGTTGTAAAAAACCTAGAAACTGGTGAAACAGATTTAGAAGATCTGAAAGAAAAGTGCGAAAAGTATAAAGATAATCTAGCCGCACTCATGATTACTTATCCATCTACGTACGGAGCATTTGATAGTAATATCGAAGCAGTAACCGAAATGATTCATGCCTATGGCGGACAAGTATATATGGATGGTGCTAATATGAATGCCCAAGTTGGCCTTACTTCTCCAGGAAATATCGGCGCAGACGTTTGTCACCTAAATCTACACAAAACTTTCGCCATCCCACACGGAGGTGGTGGCCCAGGGGTTGGACCCATTTGTGTAAAGGCGCATTTAGCTCCTTTCTTAGGCTCTTCTCCGCTTATCGAAACAGGAGGTAAAGAGGCTAACAATACTTTTGCTGCAGCACCTTATGGTTCGGCATTTATTCTTCCTATTTCGTACACCTATATTTTGATGCTCGGTGCAGAAGGATTACTCAAAGCTACTCAAGGAGCGATTATCAACGCCAATTACATGAAAGCACGCTTAGAGAAATATTATGATATTCTCTATACCAATGCAAATAAAGTTGTAGCCCACGAGTTTATTTTAGATTGTCGACCATTTAAAAAAATAGGAATTGAAGTAACTGATATTGCGAAACGATTAATTGACTATGGTTTCCATGCACCAACCGTTTCTTTCCCAGTTGCCGGAACCTTGATGGTAGAACCGACAGAATCAGAAAACAAAGCAGAACTAGATCGTTTTTGCGAAGCTATGATTGCTATTCGTGCAGAGATAGACGAAATTGCAAACGGCGAGTATCCTGCCGACAACAACGTATTGCACAATGCACCTCATCCGCAACATTTACTAACGGCAGATGAATGGGATTATCCATACACACGTGCGAAAGCTGCTTATCCTCTAGAATGGGTAAGAGAGCGTAAGTTTTTCTCTTCGGTTTCTCGTATCGATGATGCTTACGGTGACCGCAACCTTGTTTGTACGTGTGCTCCGATCGAAGCATATATGGATTAATTCTGATTATATAGAATTATACATTAAAAAAAAGGCTGTTTTCTAAAATTTAGGAAACAGCCTTTTTGTTTTCTGTAGAGTGAAATTCTTTTTTTATTGTGTAAAAGAAATCAAAAACTTTCCACTATTGAGTCTTTTAAATAAAAATATTAACTTATTATAGGAGACTTTTCACCTATTAATGTTTTGTTTTGGATTGCTATTAGCTTGATTAATATACGTTATTGCAATAAATGCATAGTGTGTTCTGCAATAAATTATGATCTTCTTTCCATCAAAGCCATATAAAAACCATCATAACCGTATTCGGATGGTAAATATTGTTTATCTAGAATCAGTGTATATTCTGGATGATTTGCCAAAAACTTTTCTACTTGTTCTTGATTTTCGGATGGTAAGATAGAACAGGTTGCATAAACCATCAGCCCTCCTTTTTTTACCATTTTCGAGTAGCTATCCAATATTTTAGCTTGTTCATTCTTGATGTTTTCGATAAACTCGGGCTGCAATTTCCATTTTGCATCTGGATTTCTTTTGAGAACTCCCAAACCACTACATGGTGCATCGATAAGTAAACGATCGCAAGATTCTTCCATCCTTTTGATTGTTTTAGATTCGATTAATCTGGTTTGAACATTCTGTACATTGTTACGTTTAGCTCGTTTTTTCAGTTCTTTCAGCTTCCATTCATGGATATCCATCGCAATAATTTGTCCTTTATTTTTCATCAAAGATGCCAAATGCAAAGTTTTACCTCCTGCTCCTGCACAAGCATCAATTACACGTTGGCCAGGCTCTACACGCAAAAAAGGAGCAATGAGCTGTGATCCAGCATCCTGAACTTCGAAAAAACCATTCTGGAATGCATCTGTTCTGAAGATATTCATCTTTTCATCCAACTCTAAAGCATCTTGAAACTTGGATAAGATATGCGTTTTGATTTTATTTTCTTTTAATTCTTTATGTAAAGACTTTCGGTCGATTTTCAAGGTATTTACTCGTATAACGGTTGGTGCTTGTTGATTAAGTGCTTCTACCTCTTTTATCCATTGTTCGCCCAATTCTTTTTCACCCAAAGCGTACAACCAATCTGGAAAAGATTGTGCTACCGCCGGATTTTTTGCTGATTGATGGTGACGTTTTATTATTTCTTTTGGATTGAGATGTCGAAATTCATCCCAACTCGGCAGATGTTGTTCCTCTGCCATATTCATGATAAACCAAGTGCCTACAAATTCCCAAAGTGTATCTCGACTCAAAGGTTTACTCATAGAACCTTCTACCAAACGCTTCCAACGAACCAAATCATAAACCGTTTCGGCAATGAATGCACGATCTCTTGCACCCCAAGATCGATTAGATTTTAGGACTCGTTCTAGTTCTTTATCGGCATATTTGCCCTCAAAAAAAACTTCAGCTAGTGTATCGATTATTCCTACAAATAAGTTTCTAAATGGTAATATCTTCATAAGAGCACAAAGGTAAGCATTGAGTGTTGATTATTATGGTAGTTTTTCTAAAAATGTAGCAGGAAGTTCGATCACCTTATTTAGTGAATAATCAAAAGTAACCATTCCTGTTTTGGCTTTTGCTACGATGATTTCTCTACCGTTTTCTGATTTTGTTATGGAATATGTGATATCAAAACCAACACGACTTATATCTTTTACTCCTATAGAAACCTTCAACTGGTCAGCATAATAACCTTGCGATTTATATTCTATGGCAACGTCGGCCATGATCAATCCAACGCCTGCAAAATTTTGCTCAGAGTAACCTAGAGAATAAAGAAACTGCACACGCGCCTCATGAATTATCGATAACAAAGAGTCATTACCTAAATGGTTTCCGTAATTAAGGTCGGTGATACGAACCGGAATCATTGTCTGGAAAATAGGGTTTTCAGCGACCTCTACTTTTATTCTTGGCATAATACTGTAATTTTGTAGACAAGTTCATAAAAAAAAGAGGTTCGGCAAAATGCCAAAACCCCTTCTGATTGTTTTTGTTCAATTAACACTAAAAAAACTCATCTTAGTTCTCTATCGCGAATATAGAACAAGATTTTTAATTAAGCAAATTTATTTTTAAAGATTATTCATCAAATAATGCTTTTTATTATTATAATTATACATGTTTTTTTAATTACAATGCATAATCCGTAACTTTTAGTAATTTTCATTAAACGATTACCAATACAATGAATCTAGAGACATATTTAGAAAAAGAAACACAAATTCCACCCAAAACTCTAAGAAACATCATCGTGCTTTTTGAGCAAGATGCTTCCATTCCCTTTATTGCAAGATATAGAAAAGACCAAACAGGCAATTTAGATGAGGTTATGTTATCTACAATTTTAAAAAAGAAAAAAAATTTTGAAACTTTACTAAAACGTAAACAAAATATCCTAGAAACTATACAAGAACAAGGTAAACTTTCAGAAGAATTACGTATCAAAATAGAGAATTGTTATAATCCGACCCAACTAGAAGATTGGTATTTACCGTATAAAAAGAAAAGAAAAACATTGGCAATGACTGCGATTGATAATGGCTTGATGCCTTTGGCTAAAATTATCATGAAGCAAAACACAGCATTGGATTGGGAGAATTTACAAAAAAAATATCTTAGTCGAGAGATTACAACAACTAAAGACGCGCTGGATGGTGCCAAACATATTATCACACAGTGGATTAATGAGCATGAGAACGTGAGAAAACAATTGCGCAAAGCCATGTTCCATGAGGGTAAAGTAAAGAGTCTTTTGATCAAAGGGAAAGAGTCGGAAGAAAATGCTAGTAAATTTTCTAATTATTTTGATTTTGAAGAACCCATAAAAAGAATTCCGGCTCACCGATTATTGGCTGTTCTAAGAGGTGAAAACGAGGGTTTGTTGCGCGTAAAATTAGCATTCGATCAACAGCAGGCTCTAGAAATCATCAGACAAAAAATCATCAAAACACAACAAAAAGAAGTACAAAACTTTCTAGAGACAGCATGTAAAGAAGCCTACACGAAATACTTAGAACCTTCGCTAACAACGGAACTAATGCAACAAGCCAAAACAGATGCGGATGTCCTTTCTATTTCAATCTTCTCTAAAAATTTGCAACAATTACTGCTTACACCGCCCTACGGTGAGAAAAGAATTTTAGCGATAGATCCAGGTTTCAAATCGGGATGCAAAGTTGTATGCTTAGATGAAAATGGCGGATTATTGCACAATGAGAATATTTATCCCCATGCCCCAAAAAACGAATCGATTCCAGCACAAAAGAAAATCCGTTCATTGGTCAATGCCTACCAAATACAGGCAATTGCCATTGGTAACGGAACCGCTTCGAGAGAAACAGAGCATTTTATCCAAAAAATTGCATTTGATAGACCGCTCGATGTTTTTGTAGTTAGCGAAGCTGGTGCATCTATTTATTCTGCTTCTGCAATTGCTCGGGAAGAATTCCCAGACAAAGATGTTACGGTTCGGGGAGCAGTTTCTATAGGTCGACGCTTATCTGATCCATTGGCCGAGTTGGTAAAAATAAACCCTAAATCCATTGGTATTGGGCAGTATCAGCACGATGTTAACCAAACTTTGCTCAAAGAAGAGCTCGACCAAACGGTGATGTTTTGTGTAAACCAAGTTGGAGTAAATCTCAATACGGCAAGTCCACATTTGTTGCAATATGTTTCGGGGATTGGGAAAAAACTTGCCGAAAACATCGTTCAATATCGCACTAAAAATGGTCCTTTTGAGTGTCGGAAAGATTTATTAAAAGTTCCTAGTTTTGGAGAAAAAGCATTTTTACAAGCTTCGGCTTTTTTACGCATTGCAAATGGAAAAAACAAGCTCGACAATTCGGCTGTTCATCCTGAAAGTTATTCTATAGTAGAAAAAATGGCGAATGATTTGGGTATGAAAAGTGAAGATTTGATAGGAAATAAAGAAGTTTTGTCTACCATCGAAATAGGAAAATATACCCAAAAAGAAATGGGTGAATTGTACCTAAAAGATTTACTGAAAGAATTAGAGAAACCTGGTCTTGATCCTAGAAAACAAGGAAAAGTTTTTTCATTCAACCCTAAAATTAAGAACTTGGAAGATCTTAAAGTAGGTCTGAGGCTTCCTGGAATCGTGCAAAACATTACGCATTTTGGTTGTTTTGTAGATGTCGGAATCAAAGAAAATGGTTTGCTTCATGTGTCTAAAATTGCAAAAGAATTTATTGCTGATGTGAATAGCAAAATTCATATGCACCAAGAATTACTTGTTACCGTAGTGAGCATAGATTTAGAAAACAGGAAATTCCAGCTTTCTTTGATAGATTGATTTTTGCCGAAAGTATTTCATCTTATCGGGAAGAAAAAAAGGAGCCAAAGATTTGTGCTCCTTTTGACTAGGGTATGATAGCAAGAGTATTATCAGAAACCAAAATTGAGCCCGAAAACTACACGCCCAGGATCTTCTCCTTTGAAAAAAGATAAAGTCCCTGTGATTGCTCGTGCACCGTTTATCCAAATTCCTCCACCTAGGGCATTGTGCCATTTGGTAGATTTTTCATCTTTCATCCAAATTCTTCCGTAATCAAAACCAGTAAAAACACCTATTTGCAAAGGAATAAATGTTTTTACTTTTGTAAGATTATACCGTAGGTCTGTTGAGTGTACAAAGGCTTGTTCACCAGTAAAACGACCTGTTCGATATCCTCGTAAATCTTGGTCGCCACCGATATTTGTCGCTTGGTAAAACTCGTAACCATCACCAAAAAGTGCTTTCCCTTTTACCATAGATGCAAGAGTAAGCCGTCCGTTGTTGATGAGTTTATGTGTGAATCCAATATTGGCTTCTATGTATTGAAAGTTACGCTCTAAATAATCTAGGTTATTCACCCATTTTGCCAAGAAAGAAAACGTGAATCCCATTGTTGGTAGAGAAAGATTGTCGTAGTTTCTGAATAGATAACTTGCTCCTATCTCGCCAAAGTTTTGGCCATTGAATACACGGTAATGAACCGAAGGATCATCGTTCACGATGCGGTCTAAGTTTCTTTCAACTTTTGCATATCGGTAATTGGCAAAAAAATCTAGTCGTCCAGTATTGTTGAAAATCTTGAAAAATGAAGGTCCTAGCTTGTAAGTTTGCATTCGAACTCGATTATAATCCATATCGTGCTCTTTTTGATAGTTGATCGTTTCATTTCCCATCCCAAAATAATTATTTACAAAGCTTGGTGATGTATACGATGCATTGACATCGAAATTCCATTTACCTATTGCCTTCATAAAAGTCCCTTTATATTTGACATCAAAGGCATCTGTAGCAAAGAAATAGTCGAATTGTAGTTGATGTTTTTGTGAGTACGGTTTCCGGTCGAAACCGTTAATGGTGTAATTTCCTATCAATCCTAATTTTACGCCATCATCGGGGTTATAGCCTGCATTCGGTACTACAGAAAATGTATTGTATTTTGGTTTTTTATAATCGTAGGTATTGATTTCATAATCATCATACATATACAAACCAGACAAGTCTTTGTTGCTCTTATCATCATACACTTTTGTTTTTTGGCGAGTATTTATTTGATACGTATCATCGTCTACACCTCCGATCATTCTCACTTTAATCAAATTACTACCTTTGCCTTTTTGTAGAAAATCATCATTGCCATTCATTCCGTAAAGGCGGATTTCTTTGGTGTTTTTTCTATCAAAAACTCGCTCGAAAAGTGTTTCATTATTTTCTTTATCGAGTATCAAAACTTTTGTTTCACCTTTTGGAAGTCGTTCTACCAAAAACTTTTCATCTTTGTTTGTTCCTTTCAGGATGACCAATTTATCGAGTACTTTTTGATACTCGGACGCATATTCAGGTAACTTTTCTTTGCGTTCTAAAATGGTTTCGATGATTTGATAATCTATCTTCGATTGAACTTTTTTTGGTAATTGAGCAAACGCTTTCTCTAAGTTTTCTTTATTAATTGTATTTTGCAAATAGTCTGCCTGTTTTTGCCATTCCTCTTCGGTTGTATTTTGCAATAAAGCCATATCGATCGGATAAGCAATTTTATTGAACCACTTTACACTTCTTATCTGATTTTTATAATTTTCCATATGACGGAAAGGTGCCAAACGCATCAGCAAATTAAAAAACAGCCCATCGTATTTCGGGAAAATAAATTCTCGCGTTTTACTATAGGGTGTATATATGGTATCCTGGCCTTGGATAGATTTTCTCCAAGTCCATTGTGCTTCATTACGATTCCAATCACCAATAAGCATGTCTAATAAACGAGCTCGGATATATTGTTCTCGATCAATTTTTTGATGTTTATTTTCAACGATTTTTCTCAACACTTCTTCGGTTGTTGTAAAATCTGACAGTGTGTCTTTTACTACAGGATATTGCTCTAGAAAATAAATTTCATCACCAAAATTCTCATTATATTCTTTGAGAAGTTCTTGCTTTGGAACATAATACAATGTCTATTTTAATTGATTTACTTTGACTAATTGTGCAATATTGGGTACAATTAGAGGATAAAAAGGATGTTGAGTTGTCTGGAAATCATTGAGGAATTTTTCGGTAAATGTATTCTCGAAATCATTTGCTACATATTCATTTTTATAAGCAATGGATTGGATTAATTGTGTTGCACTTTTACGCACAGGAATCATCACAAATGCATTTTCATTATCTTGTAAACGTAAATTTATGGTTTGCAAATTGATATTTTCTCGGATAGGTCTGATGTTTCTTTTCTGCAAATCGAGTGTCTCTACGGGGAACTCTATACCAAATACCGACCGATAATGTTTTCCGAAAAAGGTTTCATATGTTTGTGATTTCTTCAGATTTTTCTGATCGACTACACTCACGACTTTTTCTTTCGGAATGTTTTTATCATACACTTTTGCTAAATATTCTTTACGCGGTGTAGTCATTTCTTGAGTGTGTACCCATACAGCTTGTCCATTTTCCCAGTTGAAAAACTCCACGTCAGAAGCTCCATTCGCATACACTTTTACTTTAGCAAAGCCTTTCTTCCCATTAGAATAGTCATTTTCTCCGGCTACTTTTGCAGCAGTTGCCTTCACCGAAGCTCCACTAATTATTTGCCGTACATTCCCATCCTGTAGGTATTGTAAACTCCGATCGTGAGCAGAAAAAATCAGAACATTTTCTCGTTTCCCGATTATGGTAGAAACACGTTGGGTAAAATCTCGATATCGATGGCTTTGTAAATCTTGACTGGTAAGCCCGGTAGTAGCTCGAACCAAATTGACAAAGGATCCAATAACGGGCATCGGGATTCTATTTTCGATAGGAAATAATTGATCTTGTACCGAAAACTTACCGCCATGTTTCCCATTAGATATCACTGGATGATGCATCGCAATAATTGTTATTCTATTTTGATAATCGTTTAGTTTATTTTGCAATTCGGTAAAGAACAATTCCCGTGTCTGAATAGGACAATTTTCGGTAGCTTTTGGATGATCGCTCCAATCTTCCAAGAACCATTCACTATCAATAGCCAAAACAGCCAACGAATCGTTAACTTCTAGCGTTTCTATAGCGCAAATTTTAGAAGGAAGAACCTGAATAGATTTTTTTCTATAAGAAGTTTCTCTAATCATCAACGAATCGTAACCTGCTTTCCATTCATTTTCACCATTGAAAATATAGTTTTTGGCAGTTGTTGCTTTTTTCAAACTCCCTAAAACTTCAGCCTTGGCATTGTTTCCTAGCCAAAAAATACTGCTGTTTTTCGGTGCTTTCTTTAGTTCGTTTTCAATTGCTTGATATTGATTAGAATTCTTTTCAAGTCCATGGGTGTCTCCGAACAAATAAAAAGAGTGGACAACATCCGAGTTTATCTTAACTGTATTGGTAGTTATATTTTTCCCTCTTTGTGCAGTATGCGTTGCACAAGAGAAGAAAACAACTGTTGCAAGCAACGCAAGCATAGTTGTATATGAAACTTGCTTAAAAAAGCGGTTTTTCTTTCCCATTCCTTTGCTCTATTTCTGTACAAAGATAATGGGAAAGTATGGATATTTAATCTATTTTTGAGGGTATATTTCTCTAGTTATCTTGTATAAACCAATCGTTTATCGGTCGAAAGATTGGCATCGAACTGATACCCCATTCCATCAAAATTTTTCAGTTCTTCTATTTCTTTGCATTGATGCTCTGCACACCAACGCACCATTTCACCACGTGCATGTTTGAAATACATCATAATCTTTTTCAATTTTCCGTCCTTGAAATCCATAAAATCTATTTCGATCAATGGTGAGTTTAGCTTTTTCTTGTCCAATGCTTTCACATATTCATTGCTTGCTAAATTGATTATGGTTTCGTCTTTTTGGGTATGATTATTAACGTATTCTGTTAATTGTGCTCGCCAAATTTCGTACAAATCTTTAGATTTTTCTACAGGAAGTTTAGTGCCCATTTCTAATCGATACAACATTATCTGATCCGAAGGGCGCAATAATCCATACAAACCCGATAAAATAAATAAATTTTTATCCAAATATTTCTGTCCTTCTGTAGATAGTTCTTCTGGTTTTATTCCTCTATAAACTTCACCTGCAAAGGCAGTTATTGCTTGAGTTGTTTGTTTATCATTGGGTTGGGCTGTCCATACCAGATTACGTTCTACGTTGATCTCTGCTAAATTGGTAGAGATTTTCATCAGGTTTTGTAGTTCTTGTACATTTTTATTTCGTAGCTCCTGCATAATTTTTTCAGAAGTTTCTAAAAATTGAGGATGTGTAGATTTTTTCCAAACCGATTTTGGATTAATATCCATCAATTTCGCAGGTGAAATCAGTATTTTCATGCTAAAGTTTTCTTATAAAAATTCATTAATATCGCCTTTGCCTTCGCGCAAAATAACCATTTCATTTTCTGTTGCATCGATAATACTTGAAGCTACATTATCACCATAACCACTATCGATTACAACATCGACCAATTTGTCCCATTTCTCTGCAATAAGCTCTGGGTCGGTTGTATATTCTAGAATTTCATCTTCATCATAAATGGATGTTGAGGCTATTGGATTCCCTAATTTTTCGACAATTCTTCTAGGCACCAAATGGTCAGGCACTCGAATTCCTACGGTTTTTTTCCCTTTATAAGCCAAAGGTAAATTTCCCGAAGCTTGCAAAACAAATGTAAATGGGCCAGGCAATGCCCTTTTAAGGACTTTGAAAGTTGAGTTGGATATTGGTCGGGTGAAGTTTGAAAGATGACTCAAATCATTACAAACTATAGAAAATTGGGATTTATCAAGTTTCACTCCTTTCAATCGTGCCAAGTTTTCCATGGCTTTGTAATTCGTAATATCACACCCTAAACCATAAACCGTATCGGAAGGGTAGATTATTAATCCTCCTTGTTTTAGGACTTCGACCACTTGATCGATTGCTTTTTCTTGTGGATTGTCTGGATGTATTCGGATTAGTTTAGCCATAGTAAAAGGATTTACACAAAGATAATGAGAATCTTCGGAAAAAATTAAACATTTGCCTAATGTACTTTTACACCTCTATTTTTATTAATTTTCGGTAGAATATTCTTTCTGAGGAGTCTTTTCTCATTTTTGACTATTCTATAAATAAGAGTGCTTTTTTTATGTCTTCATACGTGAGTTCACCCTGCAAATAGTCGTAAATAGGTTTGAGGATTTTATTTTCTTCAAACTCAATTTCACTGTACGCATAACGCACTTTTTCTATGATCGATTGTTCGGGTCGGAAACGCTTCAAATCAAATTCGGCTCCTGCTTCTTTTAGTTTGGTAAGGTGATCAACAATCGACGAACTGGTAAGTCCTCTTTTATCGGCTATTTCATCAATACTCAATCCTTCATTCACTAAGTCTAGTGTGATAAGAATTGTTGATTTTTTAGGCTCTTTTTTGGCTTTGTTCAGTTTTTCTAAATTTTTATTTATTTGTTTTTTATCAAACGTTCCTCCGAAACGACGTATGCATCTAGTCCAAGTTTCTTTGAGAGATTCTTCGTCTAATTGTTGGTTGATATGTGCAGAAAGTTCCTGAAACCGTTTGTCGGCTTTCATTGCCAGTGAGTCTATTTGCAATGCTGTTTCATTTAGACCATGCAAATGCAAAGATTGTAAATCTCGTAAGCGAGAAAGTGCCACATAACCTTGTCCTTTTTCGAATGCCTTAGAAAGATCTATATAAGCAGAATCGAGTGTCATCCCTTGTGATTTGTGAATGGTTATCGCCCATGCCAAGCGAAGAGGTATTTGTGTAAACGATGCCAAAGCTTTCCCGTGTTCGTCTTCTATTGCCCAAGTTTCGGGTTTTGCGATCAAGAATTCGTTGTCTAAAGTTTTGACAATCGGATCGTTTTTTTCGGTATAGCCACTTACATACCCTAAAGTGCCATTTACAAAACCAACATCGAAATTATTTCTCACGAACATTACTTTTGCACCAATTTTCAGTTCGAGAATTTCATCTGCAAGTACCGATTTTTTTAGTACTTCTATTAATGTTGGATTGCCAGAAACTTTGGCTTCGAAAATTCTAGAAGATGAATCTATATTCATTAACAAGCCTTTATTTAGTCGATCTACATCTATATTGTGAGTAAACAAACGTGTTTGAGATTCGATTTCATCGGCAAAATAAAGGATTCTAGACTCCAATAAATCGTATGTATTTTGAGTAATAATTCCAGAGCGGATTTCATTCAGAATATCATTCAACTCGTTATTCGTCTGTCGATATTGTTCTGTGAGATAGCATACATGCACATTAGAGTTTACCCATGCATCCGACATGAAACAGAATTTATCTCTAGATTCTTCCCATTCTTCACCAATTGGCGGTAACTGAAAAAAATCACCCGAAAAAACAACTTGTATACCTCCGAAGGGCTCTTCATTTTGTTTGAAAAACTTTAGCACATAATCTACAGCATCGAGCTGATTTCTGTGCAACATCGATATTTCATCGATAATAAGAACTTTAACTTTTTCCATTTTATCTCTGAAATATTTTTTTTCTCGTAACGATGTCAAATACCGATCACTTACATAATCTCGAATGCCAATTCCAGCCCAAGAATGAATCGTTTGCCCGTTCATGTGAGTGGCTGCAATCCCTGTAGAAGCAGTAACTGCTACTCCTACTCCATGTTTTTTTAGATAATCGATGTACTGATTAAGGACGTATGTTTTCCCGGCACCTGCAGAGCCTGTTAAGAAAACATTTCTACCAGATTTTAGGATTGCCAAGGCCTTCGATTGCTTCATTTTCTTTTTAGAAGTTTAGTTTTTTTTGGATGAATAACAAAGATAAGAAGAAAACTAGGATGTAAAAGCCATCTGAAATAATGAAAAAGCTATACGAATTCTTCCTTGTTTCATTGTGGTAACTATACGTTTGTTGAAACAAAAAAACCGTAAAAGATTAAATCTTATACGGTTTTTATATTTTTTTTGAGGAATTTCTTATTTCAAAATAATTCCTTGGTTTCCTTCGGTAATCTCTCCGATAATTGAACTATTATCGATTAAACTTGTTATTTTTTCTGCGTCTTTTTCTTCAACAATCACCACCATTCCAACGCCCATATTAAACGTTCCGAACATTTCATCTTCTGCAATATTACCGCGTTTTGCTAATTCTTGCATAACGGTTGGTACGTTAATTCTCGATTTATCTATTACAGCAGTTAATCCTTGGCTCAGGATTCTAGGTACATTTTCTATCAATCCTCCTCCGGTAATATGAGCAATTCCGGTCATTTCGATTCCAGCATCTTTTATTTTGAAGATATCGTTCTGGTATAATTTTGTTGGTACCAACAAAGTTTCATACAACGGTTTACCTTCAAATTCTTCATTGAAATCGCGAAAAATTTTTCTTATCAATGAAAAACCATTCGAGTGAAATCCACTTGATGGTAAGGCTACTATTTTTTGGCCGACTTGTATTTTCGTACCGTCTATAATTTCGTCTCGTTCGACAACTCCTACACAAAAACCGGCCACATCATAATCTCCTATTTGGTACATTCCGGGCATTTCTGCTGTTTCGCCACCGATAAGCGCAGTTCCTGTTTCTTTACAAGCACGAGCAATTCCTCCTACAATTTCTGCAGCAATATCAGAATCTAATTTTCCGCATGCTAGATAATCCAAAAAGAACAAAGGTTTTGCTCCATGGCATAAAATATCGTTTGCACACATAGCAAAGCAATCGATGCCGACGGTATTATAGATTTTCGAGTCTAATGCGATGCGCAATTTGGTTCCTACTCCATCGGTCCCTGACACCAAAACAGGATTTTTATATCCGCTTAGTTGATAAAAAGCACCAAAGCTTCCCAAACCATTCAAGACATTTTCGTTATGGGTAGCTGCAACGACATCTTTTATTTTCGAGACTGTTTGGTAACCTTCTTCTTTATCAACGCCTGCTTGTTTATAGGTATTACTCATTTTTTCTATTTTTTTTTGATTGGATGCTGCACATTAATCAATATGCAAAGTTTTATTTTCAGTTTCTTCTTCTATCGAATAGTTGACTGGATATTTTTCGGTAAAACATCCAAAGCAATGTTCATCACTTCCTAACAATTCCATCAGATTTTTTACCGTAAGAAAATCTAGTGAATCTACTTGCAAATATTCTTCTACTTCTTTTATAGTCTTATTTCCAGAAATCAGATCGGTCTTAGAAGGCATATCGATCCCTAGGTAACAAGGAGCAATAATTGGTGGTGAAGCTGAACGGAAATGGATTTCTTTGGCTCCTGCTTCTTTAAGAATTTTTATCAAAAGTTTGGATGTTGTTCCGCGAACAATAGAATCATCTAGAACCACCAAACGTTTACCTTTAATTTTATTCTTGATAGGATTCAGTTTCAGGTTTACAATTCGTTCGCGCATTTCTTGGGATGGAACAATAAACGAGCGCGACATATATCTGTTTTTCACCAAAATTGGTTCGTACGGGATTCCTGATGCTTCGGAGTAGCCAATGGCTGATGGGATTCCTGAATCGGGAACACCAATCACCAAATCTGCATCAACAGGCGATTGTTCGAATAGTTTCCGACCAGAGTCTACGCGCAGATCATAGATTTCTTTGCCTTGTATATTAGAGTCTGGACGAGCAAAATAAATGTATTCGAACGCACAAACACGTTGTTCTTTATTTTGTTTTAGCCAATATGAATGTACGCCTTTTTCGTTTACGATAACTATTTCGCCAGGTTCTACCGAACGAATAAATTCGGCTCCTACCGCATCCAAGGCACAGGTTTCTGAGCAGAAAATATACGCATCATTCAGTTTACCCATCGATAAAGGTCGAATACCATTCGGATCACGAAATGCAGCCATTTGGTTGTTGGTCAATAACAGAACCGAGTAAGCTCCTTTTACTTTTTCGGTTCCTTTTTGGATGGCTTCTACTAAATTTAGATTAGAGTATTTTTGTATAGATCGTAAGAGTACTTCGGTGTCTGAGGTTGCTAGAAATGGTAAACCTTCGGCTTCGAGTTCAGCTCTCAGCTTGTCTACTTCAATCAAATTTCCATTGTGTGCAATCGAGAAATGTGGCTTCCCATAAATGTTGTAGGTATACAAAGGTTGTATGTTACGTCTACTTCCTCCACCAGCTGTAGTATAGCGGGTATGACCAATTGCTGCATTACCTTGATATTCTTCGATTTCAGCCTCCATGGTTTTGAAAACATCCAAAACTAAACCTGTTTTCTTAACGGTTTTTATGTTTCCATCTTTCAGAAAAGACACTCCACAAGCTTCTTGTCCTCGGTGTTGCAAAGCAAACAACCCAAATTGTGTGATTGAGTAAGTGTTAATCGGATTTGGAGAGTATACTCCGAAAATTCCACACTCTTCATTCATACTATCTACTGTATCCGATGCATATTTTTTTAGCAGGTTACGTTGATAAAAATCAAAAGTATAGAAATCTTTTAGCTGTTTTTTGTAAAAATTCTTATCGATCATTCTCTCGAGACAGAAAGGTTATTTTACTATTGCCGATAAACGGTTATACACTTCATGATAAGCTTCTGAGACATCGCCCAAATCTCTACGAAAACGATCTTTGTCTAATTTCTTACCTGTTTCTACATCCCATAAACGACAAGTGTCTGGAGATATTTCATCCGCTAAAATAATATTGCCTTCTGCATCTTTACCGAATTCTATCTTGAAATCTGCCAAAATCAAACCAGCTTCTAAGAAAAGTTCTTTTAGTGCTTCGTTTATTTTATCGGTTAATTTATACAGCTCTTCTAATTCATCATAGGTCGCAGCTCCTAATAAAACTGCATGATGATCGTTGATAAGTGGATCTCCCAATTCATCTTTTTTATAACATAAGTCGAAAATGGTTATCGGGGATTTCGCTCCTTCTTCTAACCCAAGTCGCTGCGCCATAGAACCAGCTACGTAGTTACGCACAACCATTTCTAATGGAATGATTGATACTTTTTTCACCAATTGTTCGCGATCATTCAACTGTTCGATAAAATGGGTAGGAATTCCTTTATTCATTAAATAATGAAAAATAAGCGTCGAAATTTTATTGTTCATTTCGCCTTTATCTTTCACCGTTCCTCTTTTCTGTGCATTAAAAGCAGTTGCATCGTCTTTGTAATAAACAATTACTTTGTCTGCTTCTTCTGTTGCATAGACTTGTTTGGCTTTTCCTTCGTAAATGAAGTCTTTTTTTGTTAAGCTCATGGGTGTTGTTTGTAATTAAAAAACTTGTTTTTTTGTTTTGTTTGAAATGAAAATGTTCATTTCGGGTGTTTGTTATTGTTTGTTGTTTGTTCTAATATACTAGTTTTAGGATAGAAACGATATTATTTTTGTAGGGATTTTCCTTCTACCTTTTCTTATCCTTTAAAATAATCTACTGCATTCTTGAATATATTCATATAAGAAGAGTCGGGTATGTTTTTGAACAAGCCTTCTTCATATCGTTCCGGATGCCCCATTCTACCATAAATCTTACCACAAGGAGATACAATTCCTTCGACAGCAAAGGTAGAACCATTAGGATTGTATGGCATTTTACTGGCTAAATTACTTTCTAAATCTACATATTGTGTAGCGATTTGTCCTTTTTCTATCAGTAAATTCAATGCTTTTTCATTGGCAACAAAACGACCTTCGCCATGCGAAATTGGCACCCAATATTCTTGTCCGCCCATTCCTTTCAACCAAGGAGAATGTGATTTGTTTACACGTACTTTTGCCAATTGCGACACATGTCGTCCGATTTCATTAAACGTTAAAGTAGGCATATCTACTTCTAAGTTTTGTAGTCGCCCGAAAGGTAAAAGTCCAGATTTGATGAGTGCCTGAAATCCGTTACAGATTCCCAAAATCAATCCATCACGATCGAGTAAGTTGTGAATTGCTTTTTTTATTTCTTCATTTCGGAGAACCGTTGCGATAAATTTCCCTGAACCATCTGGTTCATCTGCCGCTGAAAATCCACCAGGAATGAAGAAAATATTTGCTTTGTTTATTTCGTCTACATAGACTTTCACCGACTCTGCAATAGCTTCTTTGCTAAGATTTCTGAAGGGAACAGAAACTACCTTTGCACCTTCTCTTTCGAATGCCTTGGCCGAATCGTACTCTGAATTGGTTCCAGGAAAAACAGGTATAAAAACTCTTGGTTTTTCTACTTTATGACTCGGATAAGCGAAACAAATTTGCTCTGCTTTAAGCGGTTGGTCAACTACTTTATTTTTTGGTTCGATGGTCGAAGGAAACAATGGCTCGAAAGTCGATTTCCATTTCGATTTCAGATCCAAAAGATCAATTTTATCATCATTAAATTCTAAAACTGTTTCAGTTTGCGTTTTTCCGATTGTAAAATAATTAGCGTTGATTTCTGATGGAACCTCGATTTCATTTTCATGTTCGATGATAATTGCACCTGGATAATAACGAGCAAGCTCGAGCGAAGTATTCAGTTGAACTCCAATCTCATTACCAAATGCCATATTGGCAAGTGTTTCGGCAATTCCACCCAATTTTACGGTCATCATAGAGCGAACATTCTCTCGATCTAATTGATGAATGAAACTGAAAATTGCTTTTGTATTTGCTTCCTCTAACAAATAATCTTCTGTTTGTTTTGGTATAAAAATCGATAGCAAAGAATCGGTTTTTGCCAATGTTCCTTGCACAACTTTTTCTACTTTAGAGGGGGCAACAGCAAAAGATATTAAGGTTGGCGGAACATCTATATCTTGATATGACCCCGACATCGAATCTTTACCACCGATGGCAGGTGTACCAAATTGTCTTTGTGCTTCGATGGTACCTAGCAAAGCTGCAAAAGGTTTCCCCCAGCGGGTAGCTTCTTCTCGTAAACGCTCGAAATATTCTTGGAATGTTAATCGAATATCGGTATAATTTGCTCCTGCCGCAACCAATTTTGTTATCGAATCGATTACTGCAAAATAGGCTCCGTGATAATTCGACCAACGACTAAGTTTTGGATTGTAACCAAAAGCTGCCATAGAAACACTTGTGGTAAAGCCATTTGCAGGAAACTTTTGCACCGAAACATCTTCGGGAGTATCCATTGTTTTTCCTCCAAAAGCATTGAGAACTGTTGAGCGTCCGACATTGTTATCAAACATCTCGACCATTCCTTTCTGTGATGCATGATTCAACTCTTGCATCATTTGTATAAATTGTTCTTTATTAAATTCTTTTTGTTCGAACGGATTCGGATATTCTTCATCCGTCACTATGACTTTTGCTTGCTTACGAACTCCGTTGGTATCGAGAAATTTTCGATCAATTTCTACTATTTTCTTTCCTCTCCAAACCAAAGTCATCGTCTCATCATCGGTAACATCGGCTACGCAAGTTGCATCTAAGTTTTCTTCTTTTGCCAAAGCTATAAATGTATCTACATCTTTGGCTTCTACGGCAACGGCCATACGTTCTTGAGATTCTGAGATGGCTAATTCGGTTCCGTTAAGTCCTGCATATTTCAAAGGAACTTTATCTAAATCGATGTAAATACCGCGAGCGATTTCACCAATTGCAACCGAAACCCCACCTGCACCAAAGTCGTTACATTTCTTAATTAATTTTAACACTTCTGGATTACGGAATAAACGCTGAATTTTACGCTCTACTATTGCATTTCCTTTTTGCACTTCTGCCGAAAGATCATCCAAATCGAGACCGTCATGCGTTTTTGATGAGCCTGATGCACCGCCTACTCCATCGCGTCCGGTAGCGCCTCCTAACAAAATAATTTTATCGCCAGCGACTGGCTCTTCCCTCCGAACATACTCTTTTTTTACAGCTCCTGCCACAAAACCGACCTCCATACGTTTTGCTTTATAACCTTCGTCGTATATTTCTTTCACAAATGTTGTCGCTAATCCTATCTGATTTCCATAAGAACTATATCCATTTGCGGCTTCTTTAGAAATTTTGCGTTGTGGCAATTTTCCGGGTAATGTATTTTCTATTTTTTCTAACGGATTGGCTGCTCCTGATATTCTCATCGCCTGAAACACATACGATCGACCGCTTAAAGGGTCGCGAATAGCGCCACCAACACAGGTAGAAGCCCCTCCATAGGGTTCTACTTCGGTAGGATGGTTATGGGTTTCGTTCTTGAATTGTAGCAACCATTCTTCTTCTTCACCATCGATATCTATTGGCACTACAATCGAACAAGCGTTGATTTCTTCTGAAACATCTATATTTTTCACCACACCGGTGCGCGATAAATATTTCCCCATAACGGTGGCCAAATCCATTAAACGGATAGGTTTTGTGGTTCCTAATTCTTGCCGAATTTTTTGATAATATTCGAATGTTTTCTGAAGGGTTGTATTGAATTTCGACTGAAAGTCTACCTCGGTTATTTCGGTTTCGAAAGTGGTGTGTCGACAATGGTCTGACCAATAGGTATCCAAAACTTTTAGTTCTGTTTCGGTAGGATTACGCTTAATGGACTGGAAATACTCTTGGATGAATTTCAGGTCATCCATTTCTAAGGACAATCCGAAATCTGCATAGATTTTTTTCAGCTTTGATTCATCTGCCTCTACAAAACCTTCTATTACAGGAACTTCGGTTGCAGTAGGATACGACGGAATTTCCATTATAGACAAATCTTTTTCTCGAGATTCAATCGGATTTATCAAATACTCTTTTAACTTCAGCAGTTCTTCATTGGTAAGTTCTCCATTAAACACATACAACATTCCTGATTTTACCGTAACTCCTTCTACATTCATCAATAATAAACATTGTTCTGCCGAATCATCTCTTTGATTGTATTGACCTGGAAGAAATTCGGTTGCAAAAAAATTTTTTGAGTACGGAAAATTTTCAACAATCGCATCCTCATAATGCGTATATAAAATATCGGTAACCGGATCTACAAAAATTGTATTTTGCACTTTGGCTAACTGATTTTCATCGATTCCGAATAAATCGTAAATAACAAAAACCTTGCACACTGCATGTGGGACAAGGTTCTGTAGTTCTATCGTTGTTTTTTGACTGATAACGTCAAATTCTGATTTTTTCTGAATGAAGAGTCTTTGATTCATTGTCTGTTGGCACTTCTTGTGAAACTTTTCTACAACTTGTATGGCTTATAAAACAAACAATGTTTTTAGATTTTGTTCTAAAAAAATCATTTGTAGTGGCAATTTATTAAGGTCTGCCGTAGAAACACTCAACCATATTATGAGCTATACAAATGTTGTAAACTAAATGTAACTATTTCCTTTACGTTAAGGTGGTACAAAATTACAAAGAATATTAAAATTATCAAATCATTAAATATTTTTAATCATGAATCTTTTCAACATTCGTTTTCTCGAAACTTAAGATTTGCTTAAGACTAACTTTTCCTCTTTCTTAAATCATCCTACCTGCTTACTTTTGAGAGGAATTTTAACCTCAATACTCATGAAAAAATGCTTCGATAACCGATACAGCATAGTCCTGTTCTTCAGTCTTTTACTTATTTCTTTATCTTTTCTAATCCGAATAATTTTTGCTATTTGGGTTTACCAAGATTTCGATTGGCATTTGACTTCCGTTCTTCCTACTTTATTTTTTGGATTGTTGTACGATGTTGCTGTAGCAAGTTGTTTCACCTTGTTTTTTAGCATTTACTTTCTACTACTCTCCTACAACAAGAACTGTTCGGGGAATGGAAGCTGTTACACTCTCGATTCCTCCGACACCGGGCAACAGCATTGTGAAACGCGTCGATAACCAAAACTTGTACACGATTTCTTCTGTTTTTAAAGATAAAGGTTATCAGAATCTATTTTTTTATGGTGACGATGGTTATTTTGATAATATGAATGCGTTTTTTGGAGTAAATAATTTTGATATTTATGATCGTGGACGAGGAAGTATTTTGAGTGATAAAATCAATACCAAACGTTATACAATTAAGGATGACGAAGTAACCTTCGAGAATGCGTGGGGAATTGCAGATGACGATATTTATCGAAAAGTACTGAAAGTTGCTGATGAAAAATATTCTACAAAACAACCATTTTTTGCATCCGTCATGACGACCTCCAATCATAAACCCTACACTTACGAAGCCGGAAAAATAGACATTCCTTCAGGAAGCGGAAGACAGGGCGCAGTGAAATATGCCGATTTTGCGATAGGAGATTTTCTACAAAAAGCCAAACAAAAACCTTGGTTCCACAATACGGTATTTATTTTTATTGCCGACCACTGTGCAAGCAGCGCAGCTAAAGATGCGATTGATGTGAAAAACCATCACATTGCGGCATTTATTTATAATTTACCTTCACATGTCAACCAAAATGTTACACAAGAAGTTTCTCAGATCGATATTTTCCCGACATTATTTTCGATGTTGAATTGGACGTACGTTTCCCAATTCTATGGAAAAGATGTGTTCGACAAAACTTATCAACCTCGCTCTTTTGTTGGCACTTACATAAAACTCGGAATGAAAAAAGGACAAGATGTTTTTATTTTATCTGATCAAAAGAAAGGCAATCAATATATTTGGAATCATAAAGATTTGGAAGAAGTGAAAATAAATCCGAACTTTAAGAAATCGATAATATCAAATTATCAAACTGCTGATTATTTATTTAGCAATCATTTATTGAATGAAAAATAGTCTTGTTTTTTTAGTCAACCCCATTTCAGGGAGAGGAAAAGGACGTCAACTTGCTCGAAAAATTAATCGCTATTTTTCTACAAAATCAATTGATTTTGAAATTCATTTCACCCAAAATCAAGGACATGCAACTGATTTGGCCAAACGAATCATTCATCAAAATCCGAAAACAATTATTGCGTGTGGCGGCGACGGAACGATCAATGAAGTTGCCCAAACCTTGATTGGGACTGGGATTCCGTTAGGGATTATTCCGATCGGTTCGGGAAATGGTTTAGCTTCTCATTTAGATATTCCGAAAAATAACCTTCAAGCTTTTGAGGTAATTTTACAACAATTTACCATGCCAATCGATGTAGGAAAAGTAAACGATTACTATTTTTTCAGTAATATCGGATTCGGTATCGATGCGGCTGTAATTCAACAATACAGTAAAAAAACAACCCGAAATTTTCTTGGATATACTCTTGCAAGTTGTAAAGCTTTACTGAAATATCGTGCGAAAAAATTTCATATCTGTATCGATCAGCAAACAAACAAAGAACAAGACTATTTTTTTCTGTTTTGTTCAAATTCTAATGAAGCAGGGTATGGCATTTCTTTTACACCCGATGCCAAAATAAACGATCATCAATTGAATTTTTTAGAAGTGAAAAAACTCAACTTTTTCGAGCAAATTCTCTTTTCTTTGCATGTACTTACGCGCCGTTTAGATAAGATGAAACAAGTATCACAACAAACGATTCAACAACTCGAAATTATCACAGACGAATCAGAAATATTGGCTCAAATCGATGGTGAAGCAGTAATTTTTCCGACCAATAAAATTTCTATTTCCGTAGCACCAGAAGCATTAAAAGTCATCTTACCTAAAAAATTATCATGAAGAACACCACAATATTATTGGTAGAAGATGAGGTTGGAATCGCCAATTTTATGATTCAAGGTTTGCAAGAAGAAAGTATGCAAACGACGCATTGTTTCAGTGGTTTGGAGGCAATAAAAAAGCACAAGAATCTCTTTTTGATGTGATTTTACTGGATTGGATGATTTTGGATATTTCGGGTTTAGAAGTTTGCAAAACAATAAGAAATACAGAAAACATCAATCAAAATACGCCGATAATTTTTATCACAGCCAAAGATACCGTACAAGACACGATTGAAGGTTTACATGCTGGCGCAAATGATTACCTGAAAAAACCTTTTGATTTTAATGAATTGGTGGCACGAATTCGGGTTTATTTACGTGCTTCATCTTACCAAAACCGCTTGCAATTTGGTTCGATAGCGCTTGATCAACAAACGCATCATGTTTATTCTAACCAAGAATTAATTGATCTTACCCACAAAGAATACGAATCATTACAATATCTTTTCATACATAAAAATCGTGCTTGTACCCGAAAAGAAATTCTAGAAAATGTTTGGGATATTCATTTTGATTACGACAGCAGTGTAATCGACGTTTTTGTGAATGCAATCCGAAAAAAAATGAACCTAAAAAAGATGATCCTCGGCTGCGAACCATTCGTGGAGTAGGATTTATGAGTAGCGATATTTGAGAAAATTGCCCTAAAAAATAGAATTGCCCTTTACTACAGCTTTACCTTTTCGGTGATTCTATTGCTGATTTGTGGCTCTATTTATTTTACGGTTTATCGTGGAATCAACCAAACGATGAAAGAAACTTTGAACAAAGAAATCGAACATCATGTTGCCTTTGTAGCTCAGCAAGACACGTTTCTTGAATTTGTAGAACCAAGAGAATGGGAAGAAATCGAACATACAGATTTAGCTTTGAATCCGGTTTTTATTGCGATCTACGATACTCATTTTCATTTGGTAGAAAAATCGCCTAACTTGGTTCAGAATCAAATTCCATGAAACAAAAAGAAAAAAGAAAACACTCCATACTCTACCAAAATCAATTCTTTTGATTTGCTTATTTCACAAGCAAAACTAATTCATCATGGTGAAATTGTAGGGTATGTGGTGATAGGATTTTCGCCAAAACACCACGAATTGGCGTTGGATTATTTACGTTTGGTTTTATTGATTTTATTTCCGGTTTCGGTTTTGGTAATTTTAATTTCTGCACGATGGATTGCAGCCAAAGCCATTCGACCAGTATTCGATATTATCGATACTGCACAATCGATTTCAGAAAGTACTTTATCCCAACGAGTTCCGCTTCCAACAAGGAAAGATGAATTGTATCAGTTGGCAAAAACAATCAATTCTTTATTGGATCGATTAGAATATCAGATCATCAAAGCCAAACAATTTTCGGCCGATGCTTCTCATGAATTACGAACACCGTTAACGATTATAAAAGGAACTTTAGGAATTTTGATTCGACGAAAACGAACACAAGAAGAATATCAGGATAAAATAAACTATACCCTAAAACAAATCGATCGTTTAGATGCTTTGGTCGAACAATTTTTACTTTTATCGCGCGTAGAAAATAATAGTTTGCAACTAAAGAAAACCAATTTCGATCTAAAAGCAGAAGTTTTACATACGCTCGAACGCTTCGATTTGTTGCTACACGAAAAACAAATCACTACAAAAATTAATCAACTCCATTCCTTTACTACCGAAAATTATCGAGAATTTATCGAAATTATTTTGGATAATATTTTGTCTAATGCTATAAAATATACTTCACCAAAAGGACAGATTACCCTCTCATCTAAGCAAGAAGAAAACACGTACATCTTGTCGATAAAAGATAACGGAATCGGCATGAAATCGGAAGATGTTATGCGAATAGAAAATCGACATTTTCGGTCGGATGACGTAGAAACGAAACTTTTTCTGGAGTTGGTTTGGGTCTGAATATCGCAAAAAAATTGGCTGACTTAGCGGAAATAGATTGGACGATAAAAAGCGTGAAAGAAATAGGAACTGAAATTCAGTTGAAATTCTACAATAAGAAGTAAAAAAAACAATTTGTAGAAGCAAATTTCGATGGTTTGCTGTAGAAACACTCAACCGTATTATGAGTTTATACAAATGTTTTTAATTGAAAAAAAACTTTAAAAACTAAAATTACTCTTATTTACTAACAGTGATTCGGTTGCAAATTTATAAATCTTTTACTATTACGCAAAAATTACGCAAAAAAAATATTAGTTTTCGATGATTTAACTATCTTGTTATCAAGAAAATATTTCTTTCAGTTCTAAACCTCCGAAGCTTCCAGAACTCATCATCAAGAAGACTTTATTTTCCTTTTTCTCTTCTTGTAAAAATGCTTTCAATTCTTCTGGGTTGGTCATCACTCGAATCGTTTGATCATTGAACCCATTTCTGATGTCATCTTCGGATATCATTTGCATTCTCTTAATTTTCAAGGCTTCTGGATCATAAAAGATTATTTTTTCATCGGCCGCAACCAATGCGTCTTTGTATTGCGAAAGAAATTCTACATTCAACGAAGAATATGTATGAATCTCTAAACATGCTACAATTTTTTTGGCCGGAAATTGTTCTCTTACGGCTTTTGTTACCGAAGTTACTTTGCTAGGTGCATGTGCAAAATCTTTGTATGCAATGAAATCTTTTGTGCGACTGATTAATTCTAATCGTTTCGAGGCTCCAGTAAAAGACTGTATAGCTTCATAGAAGTCTTCTTCCATCAGACCTATTTGTTTACAGATTTCTTTGGCTCCTTCTAAATTCATCAAATTATGTTCACCAAAAACTTCTAATGGTATCGGTCCTTCTTCGGTAGAGAGATACGTTGTTCCGTCTTCTATTGTATATTCTGGTAATTGGTATGGGAATTTTTTTAGTGGTTTTTCTACTTTCTCTACTATATCGAGAACGTTTTCATCCATCGAATTGTACACCAAAGCTCCTCCGTTGATGATACTTTCTGCGAACTTTAAGAATTGCTCTTTATAGTTTTCGAAAGTAGGGAATACATTGATATGGTCCCAAGAAATCCCACTAATCAAAGCTATGTTGGGTTGATACAATAAGAATTTCGAACGGCGATCTAGTGCAGAAGATAAATATTCGTCACCTTCCATTATCATGAATTCGTTTTCTTCTGTAAGATGTACCATTACATCAAATCCTTCTAATTGTGCACCTACCATATAATCGACATCTATACCGTGATAGTGCAAAACATGCAAAACCATGGACGTTATTGTGGTCTTACCATGAGAGCCACCGATAACGATTCGTGTTTTATCTTTGGATTGCTCGTACAAATATTCTGGGTAGGAATAAATTTTTAGTCCTAATGCTTGTGCTTTTAGCATTTCTGGATTGTTTTCATGAGCATGCATTCCTAAAATGATAGCCTCTATATCTTCGGTAATTTTTTCAGGAAACCAACCAAGTTTATTAGGCAAAAGTCCACGTTCGGCTAGACGAGTTTTAGATGGCTCATAAATAGCATCATCCGAACCTGTAACGATATATCCTTTTTCTTGTAAAGCGATTGCCAAATTGTGCATTGCACTGCCTCCGATAGCAATAAAATGTATTTTTCCCTTTTTCATTTATTCTTTGGATGTTTGGTTAGATGATTGATTTTGTTCTGTGTTTTTTTCTCTGGTGGTGATTGGTTGATTTTGTTTTTCTTCTAATTCTTGAATTTCTTCTTCATTCATTTCTTCATCTTCACTCAGATAATCGTCTAGTGATACAGATTGATATTCTTCTAAAATTTCATCTATTGTTTTTACTTTATTGTATTCTGGAGATTGTTCAATTGCATCCATAATCTTTCTCATGATCATATCTGATGAGTCATTTTCATAATCGATATGCAATGGATCTTTAAAGGTCATTGTTGCACGAATTCCTTTCTTCTTGATTAGCAAACCTTTCTTATCAAAAGCGCGTCGAAAACCATCAATCACTACCGGAATAACGATTGGTTTATTCGTCTTGATCAGATGTGCTGTTCCTCGACGACCAGGCGCAAAAGCCTTGGTTGTACCTTGCGGGAAAGTAACTACCCAACCATTTTGGATAGCTTTGTCGATATTAGATATTTCATTCAGATCAACTTTTCTGTTGACATTTTCTCCTTTTGCTCGCCATGTTCTTTTAACGGTTACTGCTCCGGTATAAGCAAAAAGTTTTGTGAGCAAAGAATCTTTCATTGTTTCTTCTGCTGCTACGTAGTAAAAATCTATTTTGGGATTGAGAAGATAAACAGGATTTTTTATAGTATCTACAAAGCCATTTTGCACACTACAAAAAACGTGATACATGGCGAATACGTCTGCAAAATAAGTTTGATGATTGGATACAAAAAGAACATTGGTTTTGGGTAAATCTTTTAGTTTTGCAGTGCCGCTAACTTTCAGCTTATTGAACCCATTGTATCGACTATAGGTAAGACTGCCTAAGACGAATATCAAAATTCTTTTCAGAAAAAAAAGATGCCCAAAGACATCTCGGTATACGGTTTTCTTTTTTGCTTTTTGTGCCACTTGATTTGATATTTTTTTTACAAAGTTATACTCTTTTTAATGAATTCTTTAAACTCTTCGAGAATCATTGCAGTTGCACCCCACAAATAAACATTCTCTCCGATATCATATCCGGGCATTTCTACTATATTGCCAGAAAAATCATACTCAAAAGATGAGATTTCGGCTTCTAAAAACGCTTCTAAATTTATTGGTATAATATGCTGTACCTCTTCTTCTGAAGGCACAAATTCGGGAACCTGAGGATAGTATCCTATGAATGGATAAATAAGAAAATTACTTGGCGGTACATAAAGCTCTGTCAACTGCTTCAAAACTTCTATTTGCATCTCATCTACACCTACCTCTTCAGATGTTTCACGTACTGCAGTCTGATCCATGGTTACATCGAACTCCTCAAACTGACCTCCCGGTAGTGATAATTGATTAGAATGTATGCCATTATAAATAACACGCAAAATAATCGGAAATTCCACTTCTTTTTCTTCATTCTCGTACAACATAATCATAACAGAAGCCACTTTGGGGTTAGTTCTTTTAATGGCTTCTATATCATATTTACCTCGGTAGGGGGGTGATGCTTTTTTCTGATAATCCCATCCTGGCAAGGGATCGTTATTCTGAAGAATTAATTCTTTTAATATTTCTATATTCAAACAATCTAATTTTAGCCAAATTTAGCAAGAAAATATCAATTAGATTTTATTTATCTAAAACCAAATATTGTTTTGTGCATTTATCATGTCTAATATTTTTCTCAATTGGTGTTTTTCTATTCTTTGCTCCTACGATTTGTCATTCTATTTTCTATTTATCTTTGTTCTGTAGCATGATGAAGTTTATTGAATATATACCCACAAAAAAATCGATCAAGACCTTCTATACGACTATTCTGCATTGATTTGCTAGGCTCAATATATTGAATTTTATACAATTCTTCTCCACCAATTTGCAATGGTTTCTAGGGATAATTTCAGGTTCGTTATCTCACCTAATAAGCTTTGGAGTGTTTTTTCATACTTAGCCGTTTTGCTTAAAATCAATAATATCTAATTAACAACTCTCGGATCTATTAAGATATAACCTATAATAACTTCTACCGAAACTTATCAATTCTGCTCGTATAATTTTTCCAAAAAATTCTTTAGATTTCTAGTAAATAAATAATTTCCTAAAATAGGTCAAAAAGCTTAAATTTGTCTAAAAATACGTAGCATATCCATGGGAAGAGCATTTGAATTTAGAAAAGGACGTAAACTAAAACGTTGGGCGGCAATGTCCAAAGCATTTACCAAAATAGGGAAAGATATTGTTATGGCGGTAAAAGAAGGCGGCCCTGATCCTGCGACAAACTCGCGACTTCGTGCCGTTATTCAGAATGCAAAAGCGGTAAATATGCCCAAAGATAATATCGAACGTGCCATAAAGAAAGCAACGGATAAGGATACCGAAAACTATAAGGAGGTAATTCTAGAGGGATACGGGCCACACGGTATTGCTATTTTGGTAGAAACGTCGACAAACAACAACAATCGTACTGTAGCCAATATTCGTTCTTACTTCAATAAATGCAACGGAACGCTTGGTACGCAAGGTTCTGTAGAATTTATGTTTGACCATTTATGTCACTTCAAAATAGAAAAACCAGAAAATATAGATTTAGAGAGTTTAGAGTTCGAAATGATTGACTATGGTGTAGAAGAAGTTTTCGAGGAAGAGGATGGAATCGTTTTGTACGCACCTTTTGAAAATTACGGAACCATCTTCAAAGCCTTGGAAGAAAATGGATACGAGATTCTTTCGTCTGAATTCGAGCGTATTCCGCAAGTTACCAAAGAATTGACTGCAGAGCAACGCGAAGACATCGAGAAACTATTAGAAAAGTTTGATGAAGATGAAGATGTGAATCATGTTTTCCATACAATGAAAGAAGAAACAGAAAACGAAGAGTAATCTCTAAGGTCGAACAGCCTAATTTTTCATAAAAAAACTCAGCTTTATGGCTGAGTTTTTTATGAAAAATTATCAACGATCAACTTTTATAATTAATTAATATTTCCTTTAAACCAAAGATTTAATGGGCGATTTTTTCCTTCATAACCATCTATGGCGTTAACAGTTACTTCTGCATAATTGTTGTTATAGACAGTAAGGGATAAATTACCAGAAATGAAGTCTTCGTCTTTAATTTTGAATTCATACGAAGTTATTTCGCTTCCCATAATTTGAACCCCCTCGAAATAACTCGCAAAATTAAATGTTCTTCCATTTAGATCCAGCATATCATAATTACCACTTAATTTCATATTTCCTGGCACTAAAATATCTGCCTGGAAAAGAACATCTGTTCGTATAATATTTTGCCCACCATTCATATAATCTGAAGATAAATCTATACTCCAAATTTTTCTACCATCAGAGGTTATTTTACCTGTATCGAAAATATTCATATACCGAATTTTCTTGGTAATACCGTCATAGGTTACAGCTCCATTATTCTGAGCGTAATAATCATAGCCGACATAGTCATCATCGTTATTTGAACATGCTGATAGACTTAGGATAAGTGATATTCCAAATAAATAAAAGAGTACTTTTTTATACATTATAGACTATTTTTCATTTGGTTTTAACAAAATTCATACCATAGAAAAAAAGGCACCAATTGGTGCCTTTTTTTCTTATCTTAATGTGATCACTTATCTCGAGGAATAATTACTTGAAGATAGCCTCCATTTTTACTTTTTCTTCTTCTGCCAACTCTGGGTCAACTAAAATTCTACCCGAATGCTCATCTGCTATAATTTTTTTTCGTTGAGCGATATCCATTTGGCGTTGTGGTGGGATTGTAAAGAAAGAACCAGCCGAAGCACCACGTTCTACAGGCACCACAGCTAAACCGTTTTTCATATTTCCACGGATTCGTCGGTAAGCTTTCAGTAAACGGCTTTCTATTTTACTACTATACTCTTCTGAAAGTTTTAGCAATTTAACCTCTTCTTTTTCGGTATCTTTAATAATTCCGTCTAACTCACCTTTTTTGGTTTCTAAATGTTCTTTGAGACCAACAAGTTTTTCTTCGTACGAAGCTTTATTTTGGTTTTTATGTTC
This sequence comes from Weeksella sp. HMSC059D05, assembly GCF_001809725.1. Classification (NCBI taxonomy): domain Bacteria; kingdom Pseudomonadati; phylum Bacteroidota; class Flavobacteriia; order Flavobacteriales; family Weeksellaceae; genus Weeksella; species Weeksella sp. HMSC059D05. The sequence goes on along the minus strand of NZ_KV798521.1, from coordinate 108,994 downwards.
GATTTTTGCATTGTGCTCGCGAATACGTTTTTCTGCTAATTCTATTTCCAATTCTTGGTATTCTATTTCTTTAGCCAACGCGTCATACTCGCGGTTATTGCGTACGTTATCTTGTTGTTTGGTATATTTTTTTATTAAAGCTTCGGCGTTCACAATCGATTCTTTGCGTTGATTAATCATTGCTTCGAATTGTTGGATCTCATCCTCTACTTTAGAAATTTTTTTCTCCATTTGAGCAACATCGTCACTTAAATCCTCTACCTCTAAGGGTAATTCACCACGGGTATTACGAATTTCATCTAAGCGTGAATCGATCAGTTGTAAGTCATATAATGCGCGTAATTTTTCCTCAACGCTCATTTCTTTGGTTGTTTTTGTTTCGGCCATGGTTAATAATAATTAACAGGATTGGTATTAATTTCGGAATTATAGACTGCAAAATTAGTAAATTTTTTACTAATAAAAGTAGTTAATAAGTTTTTTGTAAATTGTTCCGATTCGAAATGTCCTATATCCATCAAAACTATTTTATTTTCTGCAGCGAAAAAATCATGGTATTTGAAATCTGCACTGATGAATACATCGGCTTTTTGGGAAATGGCACTTCGGGTAGCAAAAACACCTGAACCTCCTAAAACAGCAACTTTCTTTATTTTTTTATTCAGTAATTTCGAGTGTCGAATTAGCGGTGTTTTCATCAGATCCTTTAGACGATCCATAAAATCATGCTCATTCATTTCTTCGGGCAATTCTGCAATCATTCCCATACCAACTGTTTGATTCTCATTCTCCAACGCAATCAATCCATACGCAATTTCTTCATAAGGATGATTTTTTCTCATCGCCTCTATCACCTTATCGGTTACATGAGCTGGCACCAATACTTCTATTTTCACTTCTTTTTCTGTATGCGCCACGTAATGTGTACCGATGGTAGGATTACTGCCTTCTGTCGGACGAAAAGTTCCCTCACCTACGAGATTGAAACTACATAAATCATACTTACCTACATGGCCAGCTCCGGCTTGGAAGAGGTTTTTTCGTAATTCTTCTGCATTTTTTTCGGGCGCATATACATACAATTGATGCAGAATTTCTTTTTTTGGTAAGAGGATTCGTTGATTCACCAATCCTAATTGTTGACAAATCTGATAGTTTACACCTACCTGAGAATTATCCAAAGCAGTATGGATAGCATAAATAGCAATATCGTTCTGTATCGCCTTTAGCACTGCTCGCTCTACATATGTTTTACCGGTTAGTTTTTTTAGGCCCGAAAAAATAATCGGATGAAAACTCACAATCAGATTGCATTCTTTTTCGATGGCTTCTTGCACAACTTCTTCTGTCGTATCGAGCGTTACCAACACGTTGCTTACCTGAAATTGACTGTTACCCACTAGTAGACCTACATTATCAAAATCTTCTGCATATTGCAAAGGGGCAATTTCTTCTAAGGATTGGATTACTTCTTGTATTGTCATTTTTATTAGTTTCTATTCTTTAGCATAAATTTTCTAATCTCAAAAACCAAGATCACCAGTTTGTCTTCTGTTTTTTATCGTAACGAAGATACGATTATTCATTCATCGGGCAATTATTTTGGTAGGATGCGTCTTTTGATCGGAGAAAAAATTCACGCAAGAAAAAAGCAAGCTTTCGCTTGCTTTTTATCATTTCTCGAAGAGTAATTAATCTTCTAAAACTTCCATATCAAAATACAATGTTGCATTTGGTGGGATTACTCCGCCTGCTCCGCGATCTCCGTATCCTAAATGTGGAGGAATTATTAGCATTACTTTACTTCCTCGGTTGAACATTGTTAAAGCTTCCATCCAGCCTTGGATCAAACCTGTAACCCCCACCGTTACTCTCAATGGGTCTTGACGATCGTAAGATGAATCTACTTTTTCGCCATCTGCTAAACGCAAAGTGTAGTGAACGTTGATTGCATCACCGTGCACTGGTTTTGCACCTTCTCCTTCTTTTTCGATCACATATTTCAATCCAGAATCGGTTGCTTGTGCTTTGCTTTCTAATTCTTTTAGTCTTTCTACTTCTTTGGCTTTTTCTGCAGCTTCTTTGGCTTTTTGTTCTTCTAATTTTTTTGCATGATTTGCTCTAGCCGTTTCGAATGATTCTGCTGGATCGTATTCTTTGTAATGTACCCCCTTACGGATAACTTCTACTTTCTCTATCACAACATTTTCTTTCGGTTTGTCTTGTCCATCTTTTTCTACATTGGCAATAGTATCTATAACATCCAAACCATCGACAACTTGCCCGAAAATTGCATGACGACCATCTAACCAAGGTGTTGGTACTTCTGTAATGAAGAATTGCGATCCATTGGTTGCAGGCCCAGAATTTGCCATAGACAAAACTCCTTTTTTATCGTGTTTCAATGACGCATCAAATTCATCTTCGAAACTATATCCAGGTCCTCCTGTTCCACGACCGTCTGGATCTCCACCTTGGATCATGAAGTCCTTAATAACGCGATGAAAAATTACCCCGTCATAATAAGGTACTCCTTCTGCTTTTGCACTATTTTTTATCTTACCTTCTGCTAAACCTGTAAAGTTAGCTACCGTCATAGGTGCTTGCTCTTCGTATAGTTTTATCAACATAGTTCCTTTGTTTGTTACCATGTTGGCATACAAACCATCTTCTAAATTCTTAAATTCTTCTTTACTCATCGTACTTGGAATTTTTACACTACAACTTACCGTGATAAGTAATAATGTAAGGATTAATATTACTTTTTTCATTATTATTTTTTTCGTATTTCATGTACTTTAATTTCTATTATTATAGGAGTATCGGCATCGATTTTTTTCTGATCACCAAAACCTCCATAAGCCAAAAAAGAGGGTAGTAAAATCGTCGCAGAATCGTTAGCAGAAATTAACTGTAGCGCAGCATGTAAACCACGTGGCAGATCTATTTTCCCCAAGACTGCTTTTTGCGGCCCAATTTCTTGATAGGAATATATAAGGCTATTGTCTAAGTTTTTCACTTGATAATCGTAGGATATAAAATCTCCTTGTTTGGCCATATTTTCTGACACAATTGCCGAATTGGATATCCAAAAGCCCATTGATGTTTGTGTGAAAGTTAATGCAGATTTCTCTCGATACTGCTCGAACCATTCATTTTCTTCTGCCAAAAGAAGTTTACCTCTTTCTTGTGAACGCTTCATAAAGTCGTCGTTCTGATAAACTACAGGCCGTTGCACAACCTGATCTCCGCAAGCGAAAAATAATCCTACCAAACCAATCCCTAGCACTATCTTCCTCATAACTCGACTGCTTTTAGTTCTTCTTGATATTCAACTAAAATAGCTTTAAAACGTTCTAAGGTTTCTTCCATTGGTAAATCCGATCGTCCTCCCGCAGCATTCATATGTCCACCTCCACTGAAGTGTTTTCTAGAGAAAGCATTCACATCAAAATTGCTTTTTGAACGTAAAGATATTTTGATAAAATTATGATGAGTATCCTCAATGAAGAATACAGAAAAAACGTAATCCTCTACCGACAAACCAAAATTTACAAAGCCTTCTGTATCTCCTTTCTGAAATCCATTGGCAAGCATTTGCTTTCTAGTAAGATACATGAAAGCCGTTCTGTACTCGGGCAACAATGTTAGTTGATTGAGCGTTATGGCTAACAATTGAAGTCTTACGGGCGAATTGGCATCGTTTACATAAGAATTTACACGGTCTACCTCTACTCCTTTATCGATAAGGTTCGCTACAATCCTATGGGTGCTAGACGAAGTATTACGAAAACGAAATCCTCCTGTATCGGTCATAATACCGGTATAGATACAGGTTGCAATATCTTTGTCGATCAACGATTCCCCCTCCATGGTTTCTATAAAATTATATACCATCTGACAGGTTGCAGGCATGGATACATCCGAATACATAAAATCGAAAATATCGGGAGCTTGATGATGATCAATCAAAACTTTTGGTGCATTCGATTGTTTTACCCATTGCCCTAACTGGTCGATTCTTTCTAGGGTATTGAAATCCATAACAAAAATAAGGTCGGCATTCGCTATCAATGCTTCGGCCTTTTTGGGGTTATAATCACCAATAATTACCTCTTTTGCTTGGGGTAACCATTTGAGAAATTTCGGAAAATCATTAGGGGCAACCACATGACATTGATGACCGATTTTTATAAGGAATTGACTCATCGCCAAGGTTGAGCCAATGGCGTCACCGTCGGGATTTTTGTGCGGTAAAAGCACAATGTTTTTAGGGGAAGCCAAAAGATTTTTCAGGGCTTCGAAATTTGTCATCTGCATTGGGCAAAGATAAATATTTTATAGAATTTTATAAATCTCTTTTCTTCAACAACGCTAGAGATCCATAAATAAAGAGAAAACAATACAAAATATTCACACTAAAACTTGCCCAATTTACAGAAGAAGCCACAAACAATTCTCCTTTTGTAAGATAATTCCCAATGTCTACAGCAGGATATCCAACGATAGAAGAATTGCTATTGAAAGGCAGGTAGGACGACAACAAAGTCATCTTTTCGTCTAGATTCTCTCCTGTTTTTATATACATTCTCACCAAATATTCGATTCCCTTTATGATGGTTTCCCCAAAACTCAATACAAAAAGAGCCAAAATTGCAAAAGCACTTTTTTTGAGTAAAAAAGACAGAAATACTGCAATCAATAAGTAATTTGTGATTTCTACAAAATACCCTAAAACAAAAGAAGAACCGCTCAGAATATTTACATTTTCATTCTTGAAAAAGGCCAAAACCAATCCAGCCAAAAACACAAAAACCGTTGAACCTAAAGCCAACAAAAGCGTGCTTAGAAGTTTCGAAGCAAAAAACTCTTTCTTGCTCAAACCATCTATCATGTTTTGTTTTATCGTCCCGAAAGCATATTCGTTACTGATATTATTGATTAAAATTACAGCCAAAAAAAACTTCCCAAAAGCAATTAACCAAACCAAGTTGTGCCAGATATAAGGAATTTTCAATCCTCCCATTTTCACTAGATTTAGATCGATTCCGTTCACATTTATTTTGAAGACTGGTAGGATAACTCCCATTGCGACTATCATTGCGAAATATAAAATCACAAAAATTCGTGTTCCTTTGTTGTAGAATATTTTATTCCACTCGATGTTTAGTAATCTTTTCATTCTTTATTTTTATGAATAAATTGTAAAAAATGATCCTCTAGTCGTTCTTTATTCATCGTGAGATGACTTAAAACAATTCCCTGTTCGAATGCCTTTTTATTGATTTTTTCTACCGGAACTGCTTCTTTAAGCACTGCAACCAATATAGATTTTTTTCGGGTTATGGTCGAGAAATACGGAAGTTTATGTAAGAAATTCTCTAAAACGTCTAAATCAGAAGATGAAATTTCTATATAACCAAAGTTTGGGTTCATCTCTTCTACCAAGCCAGCGTACAGCACTTTTCCTTTGTTGAGAACCACCACATGCGAGCAAACTTTCTCCACCTCATCGAGCAAGTGGCTTGCCAATAGAATTGTGGTTCCGGTTGCTGCAATTTTCTGAATAATTTCTCTAATCTGGATTATTCCTTCGGGATCAAGACCATTGGTTGGTTCATCTAAAATGAGCATTAGTGGATCATCGAGCAAGGCGGCTGCAATTGCCAATCGCTGTTTCATCCCTAAAGAAAAGTGCTCAAACTTATCTTTTTTTCTGTCTAATAAGCCAACCAATGCTAATTTTTTATCAATTTCTTGGTAGGATACTTCTTTGATATTTGCAACAATTTCGAGATTTTTTTGGGCCGAGAGATAGGGATAAAATTTCGGACTTTCTATTATTGCGCCAACTTTCTTTAGTGTTTGAGGTTGTTCTGCCAACTCGAACCAACGATAACTTCCACTTGTAGGGTTTATCACCTTCAGGATCATGCCCAAGATAGTCGATTTCCCGCTTCCGTTTGGACCGAGCAAACCGTAAACATTTCCTTTTTCTACCGTAAATGAAACATTATCAACAGCCAAAAGAGAGCCAAAGCGTTTAGAAAGCTGATTGATTTCTAGTACTTTTTGCATAAATATTATATATGAATCATTAGTCTATTTTGTGAAAATTTTGTTACTTTCATCACCAAATTTATTCTATGATACGGATTATTTTTTTTATTTCTTTGTATTTATTAAGTTATTTTTCAACCGCTCAAGATCTAAAGAACTATCAGTTTTATAACAAAAACCAAAAAGCAATTGATTTTCATCAAACTGCAAAGATCTTATCCAAATATGATATTATACTTTTTGGTGAACACCATAACGATGCAGTTACACATTGGTTACAATTAAAACTCGCGGAAGAATTATACAAAACCTCAAACAAAAAACTTAAATTAGGTTTTGAGATGTTCGAGCGGGATAATCAACATGCTATTGATTGGTTTCTTACGAACAAGATCAACGAGAAAGTATTTGCAGATTCTGTTCGATTTTGGTCCAATTACAAAACAGATTATCAACCCTTGCTTCTGTTTGCAAAAGAAAAAAACCTTGGGGTTGTCGCAAGCAATGTCCCGAGAAAATACGCTTCAATTGTTGCAAAAAACGGTCTAGCTTCTCTAGATTCGTTACCCGAAAACGAAAAAAAATGGATAGTTAGACTACCCTTATTCGTAGATGAAAAAACACCTGGATATCCGGAAATGATTGAGATGATGAAAGATCATTCTGCTACCAATGCCAAAAATTTTGTTTATGCTCAGGCACTGAAAGATGCAACGATGGCCGAAAGTATTTTACTAAATCATAAAAAAAACGAACTTTTTTTGCATTTTAATGGAGATTATCATTCGAAGAATTACGGTGGGATATACTATTATTTGAAACGTGCAAATCCGAAACTAAAAATTGCTGTTATCTCGATTATCGTGAATAAAAATCTTAGACCCATTTTAGAAAGTAACGAAAAATATATCCCAACCGAAATCCTTTTGGTACTACCGACCGATTCACCCAAAACTCATTAAACTTACCCTATAAAAAAACAGAAGATACTTTATTTAAAAATACAATAGTAGATCATTTGGTATACTTGCATTACTCCCCTCAATTTCGGGTTTTAGAAGTTAAGTTAAAAAAGCAAGAACTACTGAACCCGTTTGGCGTCTAAAGGCAATTTAAATATTATTGCTTAATATTAGTTTGACGTAAACCTTTTGTTTATGAAGCAAAAAGACATAAGATCGAAGTTTTCTAATCATAAAAATATCATTCGATTAGCGATTCCGATAATTCTGGCTAATGCATCTGCACCACTTTTAGGGCTATCTGACACTGCCGTTATCGGACGCACTGGTACAGCAACTGAGCTAGGTGCCATTAGTTTGGCGTCACTTATCTTTAGTTTTATTTATTGGGGTTTTGGTTTTCTACGAATGGGGACAACCGGCTTTATTTCACAGGCTTGGGGAGCAAATAACCAAACAGAAGTTAATCTTATCTATTACAGAACCTTCCTCACAGCTATTCTGATTGGTAGTGTACTGATTGCTTTACAAATCCCGATTGCCGAAGTTTCAAGAAAATTGATGAGTGCAAGCCCACAAGTAAAAAGCGAGGTCGATAACTATTTTTACATCAGGATTTGGGGCGCTCCTGCAACCTTAATTACATTTGGAATTATCGGGAGCTTGATAGGCTTAGGACATACTAGACAACTCTTATGGATACAATTATCACTGAACTTTCTCAACCTTCTTCTCAATATTATATTTGTAGTGGGATTGAAATTAGGGGTTAAAGGAATTGCTCTAGGAACTTTGATTGCCGAATGGTTTGCACTATTCTATGCGATATATCTTCTTCATAAAACCACACAAATACCATTTTCTTTTTCTATTATAAGAAAAAAATGGACCGAAATCATAAACAAACAAAAGATCTGGATGATTTTCAGGGTTAATTTAGACATTATGTTGCGTACATTTGCTTTGCTCACTGGTTTTGCTTGGTTTGCCAATCAGGGTGCTAAATTTGGAGATTCTATTTTGGCTGCAAATCATATCCTATTACAATTCATTTCTTTATCGGCCTTTTTTCTCGACGGCTATGCACACGTTGTAGAAATGCTAAGCGGAAAATCTATAGGTGCAAAAAACCAAAAAGAGTTCATTCTACAAGTGAAAAACTCTACCGAATTGGCAGCTATAACGGCGTTCATGTTGGGTTTGGGAATTATTCTCTTCGGTCCAATTGCGATCCAATTTTTTAGCAATAATATTAATGTGCTAAACATTGCAAAAAACCATGTGATTTATGCCGGAATTTACATTATGTTTTCTTTTGCTGCATTCCAGTTGGATGGTATTTTTATTGGTGCAACACAAAGCAAAGCAATGCGAAACGCATCGATTATTTCACTTATTATTTTAGTAGCTTCTGGGACGTTATTGGTACAGAAATGGGGAAATTCTGGCTTATGGATCTCTTTTATCTTATATATTATTGCCAGAGGAATTAGCCTTGGCTTGTACTTTCCGCAACTGATCCGTTCTACTTTCCGCAACTGAAAAGAGCAACTACCTTTCGAACAAAAGATAATTGCTCTGATAAAAAAATTTCTAAAGTGATTTTCTAAACCAAAAATATATAAATCTGGTTTAAGCAACTTTTCTCAAAGCTTTCTGTAAGATTTTATCAACAACTTTATCTACCTGTTCTTTCTCTAAAATCAATTGATTATTATGCAACGTATCTAACGTATAAAATTCTGTAGATGGCTTTATCAATTTCAGTTGTTGATAAAATTGCTTTTCTTTTTCCTGGTTATAAAACTTCAAATCTTGCACGCATAAGATATGTAAATTTGCTTGTACAGCCTGAATAACCTCATTCCATTTTCTTCTATTTTCTGCAATATTTACCGATAGAAAAATCTCTTTATACCATTCATTTTTTACGACAGGATAATTTTTTAACCAATCTTTCACAAGTGGCAAAGCGGCAATTGGCAAAAGATTCTGAATTCTTTTTGGAAAGAGAGTTGCCATTTCCCAAGCAATCCCTCCTCCCAAATCGGCTCCAATAATAGCAAAAATATCTTCCACACCCAATTCGAACAATGCTAGCCAAAACAATACAGCAATGTCACGAGCTTTCACGTTATTCTTCCTATAATATGTTATTTCATTGGTACTTTTCCCTGGCACATCAAAACAGATAACAGTATAGAAATCAAGGTCAATTGCTTTCTTCTCACCCAAAATTCCCTCCCAATGCAACAAACAGTCAGAATCGCTATGCATCGCATGATTTATTACAATTACAGGTGCAGAACCTAATTGTTTCCCGTACATACGATAGGTTAACAATTGATTTTTAAGGATAGTGTTGTTTTGCAACGGCCAAATTCTGACAGATACTTGTTTACTAGGCTTCATTTTGTTTAATTTTTATTATTAATAAAACAAGTCCCGTTATTTTTTTTTAAATAACGGGACTTGTTTTTACGACTCGACTTTTTTCTTGTCACTCCACATAGAACTCCCGCCATGATCCCAATTAGAAATCATGCATCTTGTTGAGTACATTGAATGACAAATAAAAATTCTCATCGCTTTCTATAAGTTTTGCTCCGACAAAGATAAGCTTACTTTTTACATAAATAAAATATTTTTCTACTAATTTTCATTTAAAGAGTATATTTTAGAAAAATATCTTACGTAATTAGATAATACAGAAATAATATTCTAAATTAATTACTTCAAGCCTTTTAATATCTCATGAAATACAGTTTGCGCTGAATATATTCTGTTTGTTGCTTCCTCTATCACGATAGAATACGACGAATCGAGCACCTCATCTGCTACCACAACATTTCTTCTTACCGGCAAACAATGCATAAACTTTCCGTCGTTGGTAAGTTTCATCTTATCGATGGTCACTTGCCAATCTTTTTCTTGAGGTATTATTGCGCCATAATCCTCATACGAAGACCAATTTTTTGCATAAACAAAGTCTGCTCCTTTCAGTGCTTCTTCTTGGTCGTAAACAATATTTGCACCATGAGTAAATTTAGCATCCAACTCATACCCTTTTGGCTGAGCTATTGTAAAATCTACCCAATCTACTTTCGTAAACCATTCGGCAAATGAATTTGGGACAGCTTGCGGCAACCTTCTAGGGTGCGGCGCCCAAGTCATGACAACCTTTACCTTTTCTTTTGGCGGATTTGCTGGATTATAATTTATTTTTTCGGCAATTGTAATAAGATCTGCAAATGATTGCAATGGGTGTAACGTTGCACTCTCTAATGAAACTACCGGCACCGAAGAAAGATCTTTTACTTTATTAAACATTGCCTCACTATAATCTTCTTCTTTTTGCTCCAATTTCGGAAAAGTTCTCACTCCCAACACATCACAATACGCACTCATCACCTGAATTGCTTCTTTTATATGCTCTTGTGTATCACCATTCATTACTGTTCCGTCACCCATCTCTAGCGTCCAAGAGTCTGCTCCAGCATTTAGAACCCATGCATTTGCACCCAAATTATACGCTGCTTTGATAGAGCTTAAACGAGTACGTAAAGAGGGATTGAAAAAAATTAGACCAATCGTTTTATTTTTCCCAACTGCTTGCTGCCCAAATGGATCTGCTTTTATTTCTAAAGCTTTTTCTAATAATTGATCAATATTCTCTACATCGTTTACAGAAATAAATTGCTTCATGATAATTTTAGTTTTTTATTACTACAAAGTTACAAGTAATCTTATTGATTCGGAACATTCCGATTCGAAGATTAGCAATAACTTTAGAAGTTTTGGGTTTATGAAAAGAAATATTTTGAACAATTTTCACAAGAAAAAGATACCGTATTTTATAGATTCTGACTTTCGTTGTAAGTTTACCACATGAAAAAAATAGCCAATGATTTTTTGATTTTGATTTGTTTGCCTTGGATTTTGGCGTACGAGATTTATTGTACCATTTATAAATATAAAAAATAATGAAGCATGAACGAATCGGAATTTTAGGCGCAATACCCGAAGAAATCAACTATATAATCCCATTAATAGAAAATAAACGAGAAGAAAAAATAGGCAAAAGAACTTTCTATATCGGGAAGATTGGTAAGCACGAAGTGGTTTTAGCATACTCTAGAATCGGAAAAGTAGCCGCAGCAACAACGGTAAGTACTTTGATTTTACATTACAATATTACCCAATTAATTTTCACAGGCGTTGCAGGTGCGATTCATCCTGACGTGAAAATTGGCGATATAGTTTTGGCTAGGAAATTAATACAACATGACATGAACGCATCCCCGTTGATGCCACGCCACGAAATACCTCTTTTAGGAAAAACTTATTTCGAGGTAGACACTAAGTTGTTAGAAAGAAGCAGAAAGGCAGCAAACAATACCTTACTAACAAATTCTTTTACAGAAGCAGAAAAAGACGAATTCCACTTGCATCATCCCACAATTCATTTTGGTTTGATTGCTTCAGGCGACTTGTTTTTTTCTACCACTAAACAAAAAGAAAAATTAAATCAACGAATTCAGAATATTCTTTGCGTAGAAATGGAAGGTGCAGCAATTGCACAAATTTGCTACGAATTCTCTATACCGTTTTGTGTAATGCGAGTTATTTCTGATGAAGCAAATGACGAATCGAGCATAGATTTTGTTCGATTCATCAAACATGTAGGACGTGTATATTCTCGTTCGTTTATTGAAAATTTATTAAAATAATAAAGAAATCCCTCAATTCTATTAAGACAGAACAGGCACTTCAATAATTTTTTAAAAATAAAAAATGGACTAAGGTATATTTTAGTCCATTTTCTACTTTCAACACACTTACATAAATAAAAAGTAACTGTATTATTTGTGGGGAGAGCAGGATTCGAACCTGCGAAGGTGAAT
>NZ_KV798521.1:69846-96968 GCF_001809725.1 Weeksella sp. HMSC059D05 | reverse complement strand
AGTCCGTCCTCGTTGGCCGCTTGAGTATCTCCCCAAAAGGGTAATTTTGCATTACTTTACATTGAGCCGATAGAGGGATTCGAACCCACGACCCCGAGATTACAAATCACGTGCTCTGGCCAACTGAGCTATATCGGCAAAAGTAATTCTTGATATTTAAGAACTTCTCGTTTTTCGTGGTGCAATATTAGTGCTGATTTTTGAATCTTGCAAATACTTGAGATACTTTTTTTATGACATTTTTCCAACTCTATTTTTAGAGTTTGATAATCAAAGCCTTAAAACTTAAACACTCCACAAATTTCTTCAGCAGCAAAGATTAACATAGAGTTTACATTGCTAACCTTAATTTTGTAAACATTTATCAAAATGCAAATACTCTTCATCATATTACAAGTTTTGGGAGCTGTTGCGCTATTTATCTATGCCATGAAAATGGTGAGTGATAATTTACAGGCAATCTCTGGTGATGGTTTTCAACTCACCCTAAATAAATTAACGCGTAACAATTTTACCACCTTTGTTACTGGTACAATTTTCACCACATCGATACAATCGTCTTCTGCTGCGAGTATTTTTTTCTTGAGTTTTGTCAATGCTGGTCTTATCAATCTCAAAAAAGCTTTTAGTTTAATTATCGGCGCAAATATAGGCACAACTCTTACGTTGTGGTTGATTTTTGCAGGCCTACAGTTCAATTTGCTTTATTTGGCTTTGCCTTTACTTATTATTGCAGTGCCTTTTTATACCTCATACAATAGAAACAGGCGATTAATTGGCGGGGTAATGATCGGATTCACTATGATTTTTTTTGCCCTTTATTTCCTCAAAGCTTTTTTACCCGATATTACCGATATACAAATTCTGCAAACTTACCTGTACACCGACTATAGCTGGATTTATGCTCGTTATTTATTGTTTATTATTTTTGGTCTAATCCTTACCTTGGTAATTCATTTTTCATCGGCATCGATTGCTATTTCGGTTCTACTTGTCGACAAGGGATTGCCACTAGAGTTAGCAGCAATGATGATTTTAGGTGCTAATATCGGAACTACTTTTACTGCACAACTAGCTTCATTTATCGGTAATAAATCTACAAGAATTGTTGCTAATTTTCATACTTATTTCAATATTGCGAGTGCATTATTATTTTTCTTTATAGTTCCTTATATCATACCCTTTTTACAGCAGTACATATCAAATTCTAGCATACTACTGATTAGTTTTGATACGATAACTAATGCCATTACGGCAATTATAGCTTTGATATTTCTGAATCCGATAAGTGAATATTTCAACAAAAAACACGGTAAGGTTTTGGGAGCAAAATCAAAATCGATTGAGAGAATGAATTTCATTACAGTGCCTTACGGTAACAATGCTAATCTTTACCTCAACGACGCAACCAAAAATATCTTGAGACTGGCTGCAATAAGTAGACGCACAATCCAAACCTTGGGTAGGATGATAACCGAAAGTGATGATCAAAAGTTTAAGATTCTTAAAGAAAGAGTGTTAATGCTAGAAAACGAAAGTGACGAAATCGAAGAAGAAATTACGACTTTTCTCATGAAAATCTACAACCTAGACATCAACGAAAGCAAGGCAAGAAGAATCAATCAACTGATGGTTATTTGTCATCATTTAGAGAGCATTAGCGATATTGCAATCAAGATGACGATGATCCATAACAAAAGAAGAAAAAGCAACAGTTTTATTACGCCAAACTTGCGCATTCATATGTCGAAAATGCAACAAGAACTCAACTTAGCAACTTCTTTTTTGTTTCAGAATTTAAGCTCGCCTAACAATGAAATCGACATAGAGAAGTCTCGAGAAATAGAACACAACATCAATCGGTTATACAAAGCTGCCGAAGCAGACCTTATCAAAAGCATCGAAAAAGATAAACTTGGTACATTAAGTGCGTTATATTACAAAGAATTGATACAAAACTACGAATATATCGGCGATCATATTTACAAGGCAAATATGGCGTTGACCAAAGACTAAGTTTCGTACCTTTGTACAATGATGGATCCGTATTCTATTTTCGATATAAAAAATTTTTCTGAATTCGAAGAAAAAGCCTTAGCAGTTTTTCGTCATCAGGCAGAACATGTGCAAGTGTATCGAGATTTTGTAGAGCTGATGAAAGTGAACCCCAAAAATATTTCTGATTTGTACGAAATTCCGTTTTTGCCAATTCGTTTTTTCAAACAATATTCGATAATAGAAAACAAACTTCTTCCAGAAAAAATATTTACAAGCTCTGGAACAACTGGGCAAAATACGAGCAAACATTTGGTTGCAGATTTGGCTTTGTACCATCATAGTTTGTCTAAATGTTTTCATCACTTCTATGGTGATTTGTCTACCTATTGCATTTTCGCCCTGCTTCCATCTTATCTAGAAAGAAACGGTTCATCACTAATCGACATGGTAGAATATTGGACACAACAAGCAGACTCTTCCTTTGGCGGCTTTTATTTGTATAATCATGATGAATTGCACCGCGATTTATTGGCGTGTGAAAATGCAGGCAAAAATGCTATCCTGATTGGCGTTTCTTTTGCCCTACTCGACTTTGTAGAGAAATATCCGATGCAGCTCTCTCGTACAATTGTTATGGAAACCGGCGGTATGAAGGGTCGGAAAAAAGAAATTACTCGACAAGAACTTCACTCGATTCTCAAAAAAGGTTTCGGCACACCAAACATTCATTCCGAATACGGAATGACAGAGTTACTTTCGCAAGCATACATGCGAGAACAAGCTCTCTTCGAAACACCAAACTGGATGCATTTGTTGATTCGTGAAACCGAGGACCCACTTACATTCGTAGAAGAAGGAAAAACTGGTGGGGTAAATGTAATCGACTTAGCAAATTTCCATTCGTGTAGTTTTATTGCAACCGACGATTTGGGCAGAAAAAAATCTTCTAGAACATTCGAAATATTAGGAAGATTCGACCATTCTGATGTTAGAGGATGCAACTTATTAGTGGTCTAATTTCGATTGTAGTACACGATAAAATTATCAGATTACTCCATAAAGAGTTGATTATTTTTTATTTTTCTTGTTCTAGCAACTCCTTCTCTATCAGCCAAAGTAAAGTTTTCACTTATATAAACATCCTAGTAGAATAACCTCTTTACTGCAGTTAATTTTATTAAGAAAAATTATCAAATATTCAACATTGATACGATAGAAAATTGATGAATTTAGAATAAGCAAGCATCTTTTCTATCTTTACGTATCTATATCCAATACAAATTAACATTTTCTTTACCTTTAAAGTTGGAAATGTAAAAATTATGTTTAATTTTACTTACAGAAATCATTTCTAATAAATTTAGAATGGCTTCTTAATTAACACAATAGAGGAAAAACTGATGAGGAAAGGATTAAATCTAGTATTTAATCCTTTTTCTTTTTTTTATTTTCTTTAACACAATTATCCAAAACAAAGGCCGAAATAACTATCAATGTTCAGAAATGAATATTGTTCTCATTGCTTCTTCAATTCTAGGATATTGCATTCGGAAACCAAGATTCTTCAGCTTCATGTTCGATAATAAACAACCATCTAGCACCAATGCGCTACGTTCGCCAAGTATTCTCTTCACAACAAATTCGGGGATATTAGGTAGAAAATAAGGAGCTTTTATCTCTCTAGACAAAACCAAATTGAATTCATTTTGGGTTATCTGCTCATCAGCAACAGCATTTACCGCACCATCTAACGAAGAATTAATCAGAGCAAATTCATACACACGCAACAAATCTTGTAAGTGGATCCAAGGCATATAATTATTTCCATCCCCTAAATTCGTCCCTAAACCCAACCGAAAAACCTTATTCAGTACCCTGATCAAACCACCGTCTTTGCTCAATACGGCAGGCGTACGTACTTTGACCACTCGGGCCCCTATCTCGTGAAACTGATCTGCAGCAGCCTCCCAAGCAACGCAAAGTTTACTCAAAAAACCTTCTCCTGCTTCACTTTCTTCTGTTAAGGTTTTATCCGTAGCTTCATTGCCATAGAAACCAATTGCTGAGGCTGAGATAAATAAGGATAAATCTGGACAAAAATCCTTGGCTTTTTCTAATAGAAAATTAGCTGTATCGATTCGGCTTTCGTACAAAACTTTTTGATAATAACCAGTCCAAGGTTCTGCAATAGGTGCACCTGCCAAATGGATTATGCCATCGATTTGATGCATTGCTTTTTCATCAAAAATATTTTTTTCTACATCCCAATAAAAGTCTTCTTTTGGATACGAACGTTGCAAAATACGAACTTCATGAGCTTTTAAACGTAAATATTCTACTAGAGCCTTACCAATAAAACCTGTTCCACCCGAAACTAAGATCTTCATATTCGATATTTTTTATCTAATTTAGCTCTTTATAAAGAGATTGTGGGCATGAAATGGAATATTTTCCGATTGAAAAAACTCGACAAAGACGAAGAAAATAAACTAAAGAAAAAGATATTTGAGATTATCTTCGAAGCCAATACGCCCTATGGTCGACTATTCGACCTTAGTCTTTTATTGTTGATTATTCTTAGTGTAGCGTTGGTTATACTAGAGTCAGTTCCGACTTTCAATGCTCGCTATCATACTTTTTTAGTTGTTTCGGAATGGTTAATTACCATTCTCTTTACCATCGAATATTTACTACGATTATACAGCGTACAAAAACCTTTACGATATGTTTTTAGTTTTTATGGGATTATCGATTTACTGAGTATCCTTCCTTTCTATTTCGGGATTTTCTTCCCGAATAGTAAATATTTATCAAGCATCCGAATTCTTCGTTTATTCCGTATTTTACGAATTTTTAATCTTACCGGGCTCACGCAAAACAGAAACATTCTTCTAAGAAGCTTGCAGCAAAGTAAAGATAGAATAATAGTTTTTTTATCTTTTGTTATTCTTATCGTTGTGGTATTGGGCTCTTTTATGTATGCGATAGAAAAAAACCATCCAGAGTCGGGCTTCACAAGCATCCCAATCAGTATCTATTGGGCAGTCGTAACCATGACAACTGTAGGTTACGGAGATGTTGCTCCTGTAACGGGCTTGGGTCGTTTTCTAGCTTCTATTATTATGATTTTGGGTTATGGTATTATTGCTGTACCTGCAGGAATTATGTCGCAAGAAATAGCTCGTGCGTCTAAAGAAAACGATCATATCCCAACCAACACAGATGTTTGCAGATATTGTGGCGATAATTATCATTTGGATAATTCTATTTATTGCAAAACTTGCGGGCATTTACTCAACCCTTAGGTTGTCTTTCTAGGACTGAGAATTGGTTTCCTTTTTTAGATTCAATTCGATAAAATTATTTTTCTGTATTTTATTCATATTCGAGTAGTTTTTGGCATACGTCAGTGACATATTCAATTCGTATCCTACCAATAAAATAATTACATTGACATATACAAAAATCATCACCAGCATCACCAATCCCAAAGAACCATAAAGTAAATCGAGATTATTGAAGTGTTTGAGATAGACATTGAATCCGAACAAAGTAGTAATAAAAAGAAGGGTTGATAGCACTGCTCCTGGCACGACGGTAGATTTCGATTTATCTTGATTATTCGGCCCGTAATGGTACAACATGCACATCGATAAAAAATAGAACATAATCACACTGGTCATATTGATCAGTCGAGAACTTTTTGATAAATCGAAGAAGAATTTGGTCTCGGCAAGATATTTCCAAATGATGCCAGTGTAATACAACAACGTCAATTGTAGGATGAGAAACACAGTGAAGAAAATGGTTAGTATCAAGGAAATCAAACGCTGTTTATTGTTGTTTCTTTTGATAAAAACATCTTGATAACTCACATTGAAACCATTTATGATTCCCTGCACACCATTCGATGACATGAAAATGGTAAAAATCATAAACCACCAATTCACCGATTTTTGCTCTTGTTGCTGCGTCGTAATATCAATATATCCGATGACTTCTTTACCAATAGAGTTGGGTATGATTTGGGGTAAAAACTGATGAAAAAGTAAAAGTTTCAGTTCTTCATAATGTGGTATTTTGGGCAACAAAGAAAAAAGGAAAAGAATAAAAGGAAACAGACTAAAAAACAGTGTCCAGGCGATTGCTCCCGAACGAACAGGAAAATTCCCCTTCATCACCCTGATCCAAAAAACTTTTAGCAAATCGTACAAAGGAATATTCGAGAACTGTTTCAGTCGTTTACGTTTACTCCAAACGATGAGCCTTTTTAGCCTATTTTTTTGTTTCAATTTCGACAATAGATTTATTTTTGCTAAATTATTGATTATTCTATGAACATTTTCACCCTTTGTGTAGGAAAAACAGATGAGCAAGCCATCGAACAACTTCTACAAAAATACGAAAAAAGATTTCCTACCTATATCAACTACCAGCGACTCGAGCTTGCTGATATCAAAAACCGAAAAACGCTCACAATAGAACAACAGAAATCTAAAGAAGCAGATTTACTTCTACAGCGCATAAACAAAGGAGATTTGGTTGTATTACTCGACGAAAAAGGAAAACAAATCAACTCGACAGACTTTGCACAACAATTGCAAAACGACCTCAACCAATCAGTGAAAACGCTTATCTTCGTGATTGGAGGTCCTTATGGTTTTGATGATCGGCTTTATCAACGTGCCAATCGAAAATTATCATTATCTCAAATGACTTTTACGCACCAAATGGTTCGTTTATTTCTTACCGAACAAATTTATCGTGCATTTACTATCTTGCAAAACAAACCTTATCATCATGAATAAATTCGAGCTGCCCCAAATAAAAACACTCAAATTCTCTGCATATTATGCTTTTTTGGTAGGATTTGCCGTAACCTTTACAGTCCAAATAGGACAAAGTTTGGTGATTTGGCCAACATTTTTTTATCCGTTTTTATTTCATTTTCTTTTACCATTAGCCTTTCTTACAGGGACAGGAGGTGCAATCATTTTACTGATGGGTTGGTTTCATGTAGACAAAAACACCGTTAGAGATTGGCTGATTTATCCGACCAAACCTATTAATTTTTTGTTAGGATTCCTTTGTTTTATCTTTGCACTTCCCTTTGCAGAGTGGTCTACTGGTTTGGTGCCGACTGACACCCAGATCTTTCAAGATTTATACAACACATTTGAAAGCAGCTTCCTTCAGATGCTCAATTATAAAATTGCTGGTTTCATAACCGTCTGTATTTTAGCCCCGATTTTAGAGGAGATAATTTTTAGAGGTTTTATCCTAAGAGGAATTCTAAACTCTGGCACGTCGCCTTGGATTGCAATTCTAGTAAGTGGAATTATTTTTGGTGCCGCCCATCTCAATCCTTGGCAGTTTATCGGAGCAGGAATTTTAGGGATAATTTTCGGCTTCATTTATTACAAAACAAAATCCTTACTTTTGGTAATTTTCCTTCATGCTGCAAACAATATTTTTTCGTTTATCATGATGATGAAATACAAGCAAATGGACGAACAAATTATCGAAAGTAGTTCGCTTTCACCTGTTTTTATCAGTTTAATCATCAGCTTAATAGCTGGCTATTTTCTAAGTAAAAAAAACATAAAACATCTATGGAATTAATTTTCGCCACCCATAACCAAGATAAACTTAAAGAGCTACAAGCGCTGCTTCCCGAGACGATTCAATTACAATCGCTTACCGACCTCAACTTTCATGATGATATAGAGGAAACCGGTAATACATTCGAAGAAAATGCATTCATCAAAACCAAAACCATTTACGAGAAATTTCATCAACCTGTATTTGCTGATGATTCTGGCTTGGTAATCGATGCATTGAATGGTCGGCCAGGAGTTTTTTCTGCTCGATATGCAGGTACCAAAAATAGTGAAGACAACATTGCAAAAGTAATAAAAGAATTAGAAGGTATTAGCAATAGGAAAGCCTATTTTATTAGTGTTTTCTGTTTGATGATCAACGATGAGGTTCATTATTTTGAAGGAAGAATTGAAGGGGAAATAATGAATGAAAACAAAGGAAACAAAGGTTTTGGCTACGACCCTATTTTCCGCCCGAGTGGTTTTGATTATACTTTTGCAGAAATGTCGGCCGAAGAGAAAAATGCGATCAGTCATCGAAGCATTGCAACACAAAAATTAATTCATTATATTACAGAAAACTTATAAAGCTATACTTTGGCCTTAGAACTAACCATATTGGGCTACAATTCTGCCTTACCAACTACCAACTCTCATCCAAGTGCACAAGTGCTTAATATTTCTGAGCGTTATTTTCTGATCGATTGCGGAGAAGGAACACAAGTTCAATTACGCAGAGCAAGGCTGAAATTCAGTAAAATCAACCATGTATTTATTACGCATATGCATGGTGATCATGTTTTTGGTTTAATTGGTTTACTATCCTCTTTTCAGTTGCTTGGTCGAGAAAAACCTATCACAGTTCATGGACCAAAGGGAATCGAAGAGTTTATCACTATTCAGATGAGACTTTCGGGTTCTTACCACGGTTTCCCGATTTTGTTTAATGAATTAGAAGGCAACGAATCGAAAGTGATTTTCGAAGATGATAAAGTACTTGTAAAAACCATTCCGCTCGATCATCGTATTTATACCAACGGTTATCTTTTTCAAGAAAAATCAAAACCAAGACGCTTAAATCCTGATGCAATTAGTGAGTTTGATGAAATAGAAGTTTGCGATTATCAGAACCTAAAAAACGGACGAGATTTTATCCTGAAAAGTGGAAAAATTATTCCCAATTCGTACCTTACTTTTGATGCGCCACAAACCTATAGCTATGCTTATTGTTCGGATACGTGCTACAAACCCGATATAGTTCCTATTATCCAGAATGTAGATTTATTGTACCATGAGAGTACTTTTTTGCATGATCTGAAAGATTTGGCAGATTTTACGAAGCATTCGACCGCAAAAGAAGCCGCTATGATTGCCAAGGCAGCTAATGCCAAACGATTGATCCTAGGACATTTCTCTAATCGATACGATGATTATTCTGTTTTCTTAAAAGAGGCACAGCCGATTTTCGAAGCTACTGAGTTGCCAGAAACTCTAAAAACCATTCGTATTGGCCCTAAAGGAAGACGATAATCAATATCTTACATAAACGTAGAGCAGGTATAGCCGCCCCTCTATGCTCATTGATTTTCTTATTGAAGTCTACTTACACCTTTTCTATCTCTTTTTTTGCACGATATTTTTTCTAAGCGACATGTTTTGACTGCTCAAAAAATTAGTTTTGGGTAAAATTACTCTCAATGAAAAAAGAAGTTGACTTCGTGGAGCGCTACCTTATAGAATTTGGTTTAAGAGCGACTTTTACAGGAAATTTATATCACATCAAAAATGAAATGATCTCTTTTTTTCGAGAAGTTAAACAAAATAAAGCGATTCTAGAATACATTGCCCTTGTTATTGAGGTCAATGAGCACTATAGCATTACGATGAATGATATTGCTACCTTAAGTCACACTATACAGAAAGAAATGCACAACAACGCTTCGATTTGGTTAGATGTTCAGCTAAGTTCTTCGTTGATCAACGAAGGTTTTCGGGTGTCTGTTTATTATTTAACAGAGCATTAGTGTACGGTTTCTATTTCTTAGCTACTTCTGTTTTATCATGGTTGTCGACTATGCAATTTCGCCTGTATAGGAATCTTACCATATAGACATTGCCTGTTACCCTTACCAATCCGCTCAGATAGCACTGTGGATTATAAACTACAATAGTCTTATTTTAAATAGTTTACATTGCTTGCAAAAAATTAATTAATACCTTTTGTTTTCCAATTTTAGTCGCAGTTCTATGGCTAGATTTTTAGATAACTTTTATTTTAAGAAAAATTATTTCCCATTTCCAGCAAAAGAATCTTTGGAAATATTTATTAACTAGATTGCCAGACTCTTCTTTTTTTATTTATAGAAACAAATGCATTTTCAGTATCTACCAAAAGTTCTTGTTTCTAGATGCTGAACTAGTGGGAATGTATACTATATATTTCTCTCACCATTAAAACTTCAAGTATAGCTTAGATTTTAAAAACATTGGTGAATTTTCTTTTACTTTTTTCAGAATCTTTTCAACTTTACCCGCGGTCTGAGTTTTGAGGAGTATTATTGCTATGCAATAGAAGAGTATGAGTTTGAAATAAACATTTGGTATAAAAATATTTTATTTTCACGACATAAAAAGCCACAAAAAAATCCGATCAATAAATTGACCGGACTTTAAAAAGATATATAAACTTTGGTTTATTCTTCTGATGCAGTTTCCTCTGTTGAGTTTTCTACAGTTTCAACTTTTTCTTTTTTCTCCTCTTTTACTTTAGGGCGTAAAGGATTGTCAAAGTTGAACGTTACTTCGTTCGATTCTTGTGCTTTCAAAGCTTTTTGTGCATCTAAACGAGCCATTTCTGCTTTTGTTTTCGCTGCATCTTCTGCTGCCTTAATAGACGCTGCATCCGGAACAACATCAAATTCAAAATCAACTTCTACATCGCGGTGAAAACGGATTTTTGCAACAGATTTCCCTAAACGCTTGATTGTGTTTCCAGGTATACGAATATTCTTCTTCTCGATTTCTACTCCTTTTGCTTGTAATGCAGCCGCTAAATCTCCGTTGTTTACAGATCCAAATAACTTATCTCCAGAACCAACTTTTGCTTCGATTTTTACTTCTAAGCTATCTAGTTTTGCAACTTTTTCTTTCGCTGCAGCAACTAATTTTTCTTCTTCTGCTTTACGAGCTTCTAACACTTTATTCAATTCCTCAACGTTCTTCGGTGTAGCTACAATTGCCAAACCACGTGGGATTAAAAAGTTGCGCGCATATCCAGGTTTTACTGAAACTACTTCAAATTCAAAACCTAAACCTTCTACATCTTGTTTTAAAATTACGTTCATGATCTATCTTTTTTAGGTTTTAATTATTTTAATTGGTCTCCAACAAATGGTAATAAAGCTAAGTGACGAGCTCTCTTAATTGCTCTGGATACTTTACGTTGGTATTTTAACGAGGTTCCTGTGTAACGACGTGGCAAAATTTTACCTTGCTCGTTTACGAATTGAAGCAGGAAATCTGCGTCCTTATAATCAACATATTTAATACCATATTTTCTGAAACGACAGTATTTTTTCGTTGATTGTGTTTCTATATCTAAAGGTGATAAATAACGAATTTCTGATTCGTTCCCACCTGCTGCTTTTTTAGCTAATTCATCGATTGCCATAGTTCAAAAAATTTTTACTTGTTAGCGGTTTTTAATTTAGTTCTACGTTTTTCTGCCCATTCAACTCCGTGTTTATCTAATTTTACAGATAAATAACGTATTACACGTTCATCACGTTTGAAAACTAATTCTAACTGCGATACTAAATCAGTATTGTCTGTTTTGAACTCGATTAAATGGTAAAAACCATTGCGCTTGTTTTGGATAGGGTAAGCCAGTTTTTTCAAACCCCAATTTTCAGTTGCCACAATCTCTGCCTCATTGGCTGTGATGTAGTCGTGAAACTTTTTAACTGCTTCCTCTACCTGCGAATCAGATAGAACGGGAGTTAAAATGAAAACAGTTTCGTAATGTGTCATTTTACTTTCGTTTTAAATAAATTATACTAATATTTTGAGCCTGCAAATATATATACTTTTTTCTAAACTTTCAACTTCAATTGACTGATTTATTCATTTTTTTCTATTTCTTGTTTCTTTTCTTAGTTTTACGGTTATAATGATTAAAATTCACTGAAATCAATTCTTTGTAATAATTTTTCTGTAAAAAATTATTTTTTCAATATTTTTTTCACATATTTGTAATTGTAAAAAGTAAATACTTTTTCATAAATTTAGGTTGGTGGAAGAAGTCTTTGATTAATCAAAGACTTCTTTTTTTTATGCTGCTGTGTTTGTACATTTGTGTGCAAACGAAGAAAACCCTCCTCTATCATATAATTATATTTTTTTTACAGAAAAGATGACAACAAAGTACGCCCCAATAGACGCTGAATTGTACATAAAAAACCGTAAAAAATTCGGCAAAAGAATGCAACCTAACAGTATAGCTATTTTCAATTCTAACGATATTTATCCTATATCTGCAGATAGCACATTACCCTTTGCGCAACATAGAGACATTTTATATCTCTCGGGAATAGATCAAGAAGAAACGGTACTTATCCTTTTTCCAGACGCAAAAAATCCTAAACACAAAGAAGTTCTTTTTGTTCGGGAAACCAATGAACATATCGCCATTTGGGAAGGAGAAAAATTAAGCAAAAAGCAAGCAACCGCAATTTCGGGTATAGAAACTGTTTATTGGCTGCAAGACTTACCTGCCATTTTGCGAACACTAATGGTAGAAGCCGAAAATGTTTACCTCAACCAAAACGAACATTATCGGGTAGAAACCCCCATGGAAGTAGAAACTCGCGAAGCACGATTCAACAAAGAGCTACAAAAAACTTATCCTGCTCATACTTATTTACGCTCGAATCCGATTTTACAGCGTTTGCGCTCCATAAAAGACCCTATCGAGATAGAGCAGATTCAAAAAGCATGTGATATCACCGAAAAAGGTTTCCGGAACGTTTTGAGTTTTATCAAACCAGGAGTTTGGGAGTATGAAATAGAAGCCGAATTTGTGTATGAATTTCTAAAAAATCGGTCGAAAGGTTTTGCATATTCACCGATTATTGCCTCTGGAAAAAATGCGAATGTTTTGCATTATATCCAAAATAATCAGCAATGCAAAGACGGTGATTTGATTTTGATGGACGTGGCAGCCGAATATGCAAACTATTCTTCGGACATGAGTAGAACACTCCCTGTGAATGGGAAGTTTTCTGCCAAACAGCGTGAAGTATACGCCTCTGTTTTGCGTTGTAAAAAAGAAGCAGAAGATCGGTTGGTTAGCGGTACAAATTGGTATACATTCCACAAAGATATGGGCGAGGTATACACGGCAGAATTATTACAACTAGGTTTAATAGACAAAGCAGATGTGCAAAATCAAAATCCAGAGTGGCCTGCATATAAAAAATACATGATGCACGGAACATCTCATCATATGGGGCTAGATACGCATGATTACGGAATCTTAACCGATGATTTTGTTGAAGGAATGGTTTTCACAATCGAACCGGGGTTTTATTTACCTTCCGAAGGCTTCGGGATACGATTAGAAGATAACTATGTCGTTCAGAAAGAAGGAAAACCTTTTAATCTAATGCAAAATATTCCAATCGAAATTGATGAGATTGAAAGTTTGATGAATGTCTAAATTCTGACTAATTGATTGTAATAAGCCCCTAAAAGCAACGATTAGCAATACTTTTTGGGGTTTACTCTGAAGAGTTCATTTTTATTACAACTCTCCTATTTTCGAAATTCTTCCATTCTTCACACATTTCCACAGGCTTACATTCTGGATATTTCATCGCAGAAGTACCAATCCCCAATATATGCATACGCGAAAAATCTACGCCTTTTCCTTCTAAATATTGGGCAACTGCAAAAGCTCTTTTTTCTGATAAAGTAAGATTATAGCTTTCGGTACCCGCAGCATCGGTGTGCCCTTCTATTATAAAATTTACAGTAGGATTATCCACTAACAGCAGTGCTAATTTATCTAGAAAACTAAAATCATGGTCTCGGATAATGGATTGATCAAAATTAAACTTCACACTTCCCACCCATTTGTTTGCTAACTTTTCCAATGCTTCTTGTTTTTCTTCTTTGGCTAATTTTTGCATCGGACACCCAAAAGTTTCTCGCATTCCGACTTCATCCGGGCAGCGATCTATAAAATCATTTACGCCATCTCCATCCGAATCATAATCGTAATGAAAACGTATAATATCTCGTCGATCAGAAGAATTTTCTACCAAAACAGTATATGGTGTTGCCACATTATATTCTTTCCCGAGTTGTTCTATCTCTTTTCTATAACGCCCTGTTTTTCGGCAATATTCGCCACATCTATTTTCTTCTAGCATCAGCGATTTCACTTTATTGTATAACCAATAATACTTTATTGCTTCGCCGAAAGTGGACGTAGATTCCCAATCAGAAAACTCTTTTGAATAAACCAATTCACCATCTTTCCCGGTAATCGACAAGCGAGCATTTTGTGGCAAATGACAACTTTTCGTCACAAAATTTATGGGTCGATCAGACAGAAATCCATTGAAGTTCTTTGGAAAAGTTTCTTCTAAATTTATTGTCTTAGATTGCACTTCTATATTTCGCAATAAAGGAGTAAGAATCATAGATTCGAATGCCTTTAACTTAGTATCGATATTTTCTGAACTTTCTATTATCAAAGGTGAAATTCCTGTAGTATAACCTAAATAATTTAGGTTATTTTTATCGACAACTTTCCCTATTCCCAACACAAAATACTGAGCATTTTTCAGGTTCGATTTGATATCTAAATGAATATTCTGATTGGGATCTATTCGTCCATCAGAAGCAATGACTACCAAGCGATTAAAAGAATAATCGACCGGAATTTGATGTACTTTTTTCAGCGCTTCATTCAGTTTCATATTACCAGAGCCTTCGAGATTTAGTAACATTTCCTTTGCTTTTTCTATATTTTGTTTAGTTGCAAAAACAGAATGCGTCGCAAGTTGATTGCTGTGTTTATTGAAATAATAAATATTAAACTTTTCAGATTCTTTCAACTTTTCGATAACAGAGAGCATCATTTTTTTTGTTCCCTCTAAAGCAAACCCCCGCATAGAGCCCGAAGTATCCAATAAAAAAATATATTCTCTAGGCTTTAACTTTTCTTGCTCTATTTTGACTGGCGGTACAATATTACCCAAAAAATAAGCGCAGTTACCATCATCAAACCGTAACAAATTCGTTTGCATTTCTGTCATAAAATAGTGATAATATAGGTCTATTGTATGACCAAAAAAAACAGAGCTTTCGAATGTTTTGATGAGACGATTTACGTTATTTATCATCTGAAAATGTGCAGGAAGAGAGCGAGATAGCTGTCCATTTTCTCCAAGAATATTAATTTTATAGAGAAAATTTTTAGGTGTATATTCCTTTTTATCAAACTGAAAGCGCCTTGTAACTGTGAAATTTTTGGTTCGTTTTACAATCGGCGAACTCAACAAAAAGTTATAATCTTTTTTATTGTGATCAACAATTTTCGTCCATTTTATTCGGATTTTCAATTTCTTGCCCGCTGGCAAATCCGACAAATCAACCGTCATCAATTCGGATTGATCAGCATGAGCAGATATCGTTTGATTATTTTTTTGTAATGCACGACGAACATTGGACAAAGTTTCTGCCCGAAACTCAATTTTCTCATCATCACTTTCAATCGTCAAGGCATACAAATTCTGGTTTCCTACGAATGGAACTACATAGCGTAATGCTATAGCATGTTGACTTTTATTGATAAAAACTTGTTCAGAAACAACCGTCCCCAACACCATTTGCAGTGAAGTTTCTACCATCAAACTCTCTACAAAAAGTGAAGCAAAATCTTCATCCTTATCTACTTCCACATAAGGAAAAACTACCTGAGCCTGAACAACATAAGCACAAAAAAACAGAATAGACAGTAAAAAATTCTTCATGATTTGATGATATAAAAATAAGGTTTATTCATTTGATATTTAAAATTTAACGAAAATCTTACCTAAATTTGCATTTTTATTTACAGCACACAATGAATTTTAATTTCACTGAAGTAGAACGCATAAAAAGCATCTCGGCAAAAGATTTCCAAAAGTATTATGTAAAACCTCAAAAACCAGTAGTAATAGAAACGGTTACCCACGATTGGCCTGCTTACGAAAAATGGAATTTTGAGTATATAAAAAAAGTAGCCGGTGAACAAATTGTGCCATTATACAACAATGATCCAGTGGATTACACTAAAAAAGTGAACGAACCGATTGCTAGAATGAAAATGTCGGACTATGTAGATTTACTACATCAAGGTCCTACTGATTTACGTATTTTTCTTTACAACCTCATGAGTAAAGTTCCGCAATTGCAGAACGATTATAAGATGCCCGATCTAGGTCTCAATCTATTCAAGTCTATGCCGATGTTGTTTTTTGGTGGCGAAGGATCTAATGTTTTTATGCATTACGATATCGATTTAGCCAATATTTTGCATTTTCATTTTGCAGGAAGAAAACGCTGTATCATCATCCCTCCCGAGCAGAGTAAATATATGTATAAAATCCCCTATTCGGTAATTTGCCGCGAAGATATTGATTTCGATAATCCTGATTTTGACCAATGGCCTGCTCTGAAAAGTCTGCGCCCCATGTCGGCAGATCTACAACACGGAGAAATGCTCTACATGCCCGAAGGTTGGTGGCATTACATGAAATATATTACACCAGGATTTTCTATGAGTTTACGTTCTTTGGCTCATAAGCCGAAAAACTTTGCAGAAGCTGTTTACAATATTTTTCTCATGCGCAATTATGATAATTTGATGAGAAAATTCAAAGGACAAGCATGGATTGATGAAAAAAATGAACGAGCTATAACCAATACCCATAAACGCTTGTCTATAAAATAAAGAAACTGTAGAAATATTTCTTATCCAAAACATCAAAACTAGATAACAATTCTATATTAATCCATTATTTAGTTTTGTTTTCTGATTATTCTTTTATTCTCTTCAAATTATAGATTATTTTTCAGAAAATTCAAACCTTTGCACCCTAATTTTAATCTATGGTTTCAGAGAAGAGAAATTTCTGGGCACTTTTGCCGCTTATCATATTTATTATTGTTTATTTTTCGATATCCGTATATCTCAACGACTTCTATAGCGTACCAGCTTTGGTCGTGTTTGTTGCAGTTACCTTATTGGCATTTTTACAATTTCCGGAAATAAGTTTCGATCGAAAACTAAAAGCATTCTCACAAGAAGCAGGTAACGAAACGCTTTTATTGATGATTCTGATTTTTCTTTTGGCGGGCGCTTTCTCTCAACTAGGAAATGCAATAGGTGGCATCCAATCAATTGCTAATTTTCTTTTACACTTTTTACCAGCGAAATTCATCCTACCAGTTTTTTTCCTTTTGGCATGCTTAACGTCGATTTCTATTGGGACTTCAGTAGGCACAATTGCAACTTTGGCTCCTATCACTGTAGAAATAGACCAACAAATACCTGGAAGTTTGGCTTTATTAATCGGTGCAATTATAGGAGGTGCAATGTTTGGCGACAACTTATCTTTTATTTCAGATACAACAGTTGCAGCCACAAGAACTCAAGAAATAGACATGAAGACAAAATTCAAAGCCAATATTCAACTGGTTTTACCCGCTGCAATTTGTACTATCCTTTTCTTTTGGTACGCATCGAGCGATTTACCTCCTGTAACCGAAAATACAACTACTCTTGATTTTGATTTTCTACAAACTCTCCCCTATCTCATTGTTTTTGGATTAGCAATCTATGGACTGAATGTTTTGTGGGCTTTGGTTATTGGCGTCTTAGCGTTCTTGCTTATAGGAGTTTTGGTTTATGATAATACATTTTTAGCTTTGATAGAGTCCATCAACAAAGGATTCAATAGTATGTTCGAACTCAGTCTGATGTGTCTAATTATTGGAGGATTGGTAGGTATTATTCGTTTGCACGGCGGTATTGATTACCTAACACATCTTTTTACCAATCGACTAAAAACAAAACGCCAGGCAGAATTAAGTATCGCAACCATGACCGCCCTGGTCGATGCTACCTTGGCCAACAACACCCTTACAATTCTGATCGTCGGGAATTTAGCCAAAGAAATATCCGAAAAAAACCAACTATCTCCGAAAAGAGTAGCCAGCATTCTCGACACCATGTCGTGCAGCATACAAGGCTTATTACCTTATGGTGCACAGATATTGGTTGCCTTAACCGCAACAGCTTCTCTGGGTAAAGTTTTGTCACCTTTATCAATAATCCCGTATTTAATTTATCCAATTTTGATTGGGATTTCAACCATTGTATCGATTCTTTTTTTCCGACCAAAAAGCGAATTAATCAACCAAAAAATCCAATAAAATTTAAACTATCCAAAAGTAATTTCTTTATAAGTAAAGTAAAACTAAACAAATTACCGAAGCAAAAAATTATTGAATATTATACCGTAACTTTGCAAAAAATTTGCATACCTATGAAAAGAGTAGTTGTCGGATTATCAGGAGGAGTTGACTCGAGCGTTGCAGCCTATCTTTTGAAAGAACAAGGTTACGAAGTTATTGGACTATTTATGCGCAACTGGAATGATGCAAGTGTTACACTAGAAGATGAGTGCCCCTGGATAGAAGATAGTGCAGATGCTTTGCTTACGGCCGAAAAACTAAATATACCGTTTCAGGTAATCGATATGTCTGCCTCTTACAAAGAAAGAATCGTAGATTATATGTTTGCAGAATACGAGCAAGGTAGAACGCCGAACCCAGATGTGTTATGTAATCGAGAAATAAAATTTGACTTGTTTCTGAAAACAGCTCTAGAGTTAGGAGCAGATTATGTTGCAACCGGCCATTATGCACGAAAAAATTCTTTTATTGATAAAAATGGAAAAGAAATATTCCAACTTCTTAAAGGTGTCGACAATAACAAAGACCAATCTTATTTCCTTTGTCAACTCTCTCAAGAACAATTAAGTAAAGCTCTTTTCCCGATTGGTAATTTAGAAAAATCAGAAGTTCGTCGTATTGCTAAAAACCTAGATTTGGTTACAGCCGATAAAAAAGATTCACAAGGTTTGTGTTTTATCGGAAAAGTAAGTTTACCAGAATTCTTACAACAACAATTACGACCTAAAAAAGGGAAAATAATCGAAATTCCCAAAAGCTCTTCTATATATCAAAAAGAAGAAAAACATTTTCCTACCATAGAAAAAAAATTAGAAAACCAGGCCGCAGCAATAAGCTATAAAAAAACCGATGGTGAAGTTGTTGGTGAACATCAAGGAGCACATTTTTTTACGCGAGGTCAAAGAAAAGGTCTGGGCGTAGGCGGAAAAGCTGAACCACTTTTCGTGTTAGCAACTGATGTGCAAGAAAATATCATTTATACTGGTCAGGGACATGATCATCCTGGGTTATTGAAAGATGCACTTTTTATACAAACAGATGAAATTCATTGGATAAGAGAGGATATGGCTCTTAAGGAAGGAGAAAGTTTAGAGGTGCAAGCAAGAATTCGTTACCGTCAACCATTGCAAAGAGCAACTTTGAATCAAACCAAAAATGGATTATTTGTTGCTTTCGACACTCCACAATCGGCGATTACAGAAGGGCAGTTTTGTGCATGGTATATCGAAGACGAATTGGTAGGTTCTGGCGTTATACATCACTAGAAAGATAAGTTCAGCGCTTTATTTTTTTTTTGTAATTACCTTTTACTCTAGTTAATTTCTGACTTATTTGACCATGAAGAACCTATTTTATTTACTTTTATTATCGTTACTCACTTGTTGTGCAGCGATACACAATGTACCCACCTCACAAGCTCCGAACAATTTTATTGAGCCCAACACATCGAGTTCTTTTGTCGATCAGAATGGTAATTTTTATCCTAATAATTGGAAGAAAAAATACGGAAAACCACCTACAAATGCCAATAGAAAAGAATATTCTTTAATGAAAATTGCCACTGAGCAACAATTCGATAACGAATTATCTATTTACGAAAAAAACCGACTTTCTGCAATAGCCAATAGAGTGAAATCGAAAAAAAGAGTCATCATTTTTGTACATGGGATTGATAATGATTATATGTCGAGCTTAAAAAATTACAATAAAGCAAAAACGTATATGAATATCAGTACAAAACAAGATGAAATAATAAACTTTTATTGGGATGGTTTGGTAAATGAAAGTCTTTTTGGAGCAGCAAAAGTATGGATTTCTGCTACCACAAATAGCCAAATGGCAGGCGTTTTTGGTTTGCGAAGAATACTCAATGTTATGAAAAACAAAGATATTTATTTGATTTCTCATAGCCGAGGTGCATCTGTAGTCCTCAGTGCGCTAACCAATCCTTCTCTGAAAAATAGCGAAATAAAAAGAGCAGAAAACGCACATCACGTAGATTTTACAAATGCGCCACTATTGGCCGAAAATAATAACAAAATTTTCTGTATAATGCTAGCTCCGGCCATAGGAAAAATGGATTTCTTGACCGATGATGATGAATTAAAGCATTTTTCGCCCCAACTAAAAAAAATGCATATCACCATCAATAATTCTGATTATGTTCTAGGGAAAGGTCGTATAGGCTTCTTGTCTAAAAACCTAATTCCATCCAACTTTGGCTACAATGAAAAACTCTACAACGAATTACTTCTGAGCTATCCTTTTCTAGAAAAAACTGATTTTACTGGAATGAAATCGCATGATTTTAGACAGTACATTACCAACCCAAAATTCGTTGATATTCTAAAAAAATTTCATTTAGCTAAATAATAGAAGGCTAGAATCAATTTCTTTGATCGATAAAAAAAGTTGGTTTTCTTTTTAATGGATTATGCACTACGGGTAGAATTTCATCAGCCGACACAAAAACTACATCGGGAGCTACACGAAGTTTTGCTCGAAATGTATCTTTTACTTGATGTAAAAATTCGTCGGTTGTATTTTCCGAAACAATTTGTACAACCAAATTATCCGTTCCGACATCTGTATGAGATAGAACAATAAGATGCAGCTTTATTTCATCAAAACTCGATAATAAATCATGCATTATAGGTGGATATAGAGTTGTGCCTTTGTATTTAATCATTTGTTGTTTTCGACCTTCAACGGGTCCAATTCTATAGGTATTTCGACCGCAAGAACATTTTGCCGAATGCTTTCTCACCAAATCTCCAGTCTGATACCTCAACAGCGGCAACCCCTTCACTCCTAAGGGCGTAACTACTAGTTCACCTAGCTCACCCTCAGCAACTTCTTGTAAATTATCATCTAAAATCTCGCAAATAATTAGTTCTGGATGATGATGCCCGCCCTGCTTTTCTTCACATTCGGTAAATGCAGTAGCCATTTCTGTAGATGCATAAGTAGAGTATAAATCTAATGGCCATTTTTCTGTTATTTTTTTATGTAAAAGAGAAGGACTCAAATCTGCATTACGCAAAGCTTCACCAATACAAATCACTCCTTTTACCGATGAGTTTCTATAATCGATATTATTTTGCTCGGCGAATTCAATCATTTTCAATAAAAAAGACGGAACCGAAATAAGGTATTTGGGCTTGTATAATAAAATAGAATCCCACTGTAGTTGCGGGATACCTGCCCCTACTCTTATCACACTTGCCCCCATTTTTCGCAATCCTAAAAAATAAGCTAAGCCAGCCATAAAGCGTCTATCCATCGTGGTCATTAACTGCACACGATCACCCTTTTGGATAGAGGCACACTGAAAAGAAATCATTTCATTATATGCCAAACGATCCAAATCCTCATCTGTCAAACCGAAAGTTACGGGATCTCCTAGCGTCCCCGATGTAGTTGCAAAATCTACTATTTCTTGTGTCGGAACGCAGAAAAAATCATCATTATTCGTGTATAAATCTTCTTTCTTTGTAGTCGGTATTTTTGATAAATCTTTTAGCGATTTTAGGGTGGTCCAATCGATCGAATGTTGTTTGAATAAACGTTGATAATAAGGAGATTTTTCTGCTAAATAAGCCAAGTGCTCTCTTAGTTTTTCTTCTTGATACAATAGAATTTCTTCGCTGCTTTTTGTTTCGATCAGTGGAATCATTTTGTGTACTTTCTTAGTTTTACGAGTTGTTTTTCTATTTTTTTCCGATCAGGAATTGTTGTGATTTCTTTTTTCAATGCTTCTCGAAAATAGTGTATGGCTAAATCATATTTTTTTTGCAACAAGGCATTTATCGCCGCATCATTGTAAACTTCCCAGAAAGAAGGATTCAATGAAATATATTCAGTCATTTTATCGTCTGAAAAGACAATTTTTTGTTGGTGTGCTTTTCTTATTTCTCGTCGAAGTTTTTTAAACTTCTCAAAATCTCGTAGTGCATGACTGTCGACAAAGGGTGATTTTTTAATTTTCAGAGAATCAATCACAATTGCTGTTTGTAAATTTAAGCGATCATTCAAAAAATTTAAATCATAAACTGTATACTCGCCCAAATTATAGGGAGAAGATGAAACGTATACCAACTTTTTTTCGGGCCTAAAAACAATGCCATGATGGGCCAATAGTGCATTCAAGGCTTTTTCATTTCCATACCCTATTTCTTTATCACTCAAACCTTTATAATCCTGCAACATCCTTATAACCTTCTCTACATCAAACACTTGCACATAATCTATTTTCTCTTTTATTTTTTGGTATCGATAATCCGAATGTGAGTTTATGATATGTTGTTGATTTCTTTTATCGGTTTGATATACTTGACCTTGAAAGTGATTGGTACTGATTAAGTAGGATTGTTGAGGATAAACAACATCAAATTTTTTTGGTGAAATTTCTATCAAAACTGCTTTTCGATCTTTAGCACTACCAATCATAATGGATTCTGAAACAAAAACTTCTTTTTTCTTTGCAATCGAAATGGCTTCTTCTATGGTTGAAGCATATTGTAGAATTTCGCGAACGACTAATGAAATCGGTGTTTTTGCTTTGTGTGGTATGCTTGATTTTCCTGCATTGATGGTTGCGGTTAGACCTTCGGTATTCATACCAGATGTAACGCCGATAAAACCTGGCCAAGAAACCGATAAAAAACCGTATCCTTTTTCGGGTAAAATAAATTGAACCAGCTTATTTTCTGCAAACTCATCATTGATATAAAAATCGAAATTTCGACCAATGATCAATTCCTGATCAATAGATTTCTCGTCCCACAAAGCCACCGAAGAGCAGCCTACGATCATCAAATCGGTCATAGCATGCCCTATATCGTGTGCGCCGTGCAAATACAAATTTCGTTGGTAACTGGGTGCTAAAGCAGCGTATTGATCGGATGCAAACTGTGATAATCCATACAATTCTGCCTGGTATTCTGGCAAGATATACTCCTGTATATCACGGTTGAACCATTTGAGAAAAATAAGTGCGAAATTTAGTTTTTTATTTTCTCCGACCAATTGTTGAACTCCGTTGAAAAAAACTTCCTCTTGGTGTTGATATAGTTTTTGTGTTAACATTCCATTTTTCACTCCTATAGCATATGGATTTCCGGATAAGTACAACTCCCAATTACCTTGTATATTCTTTCGTAAAAAATTTTGTCCGATCTTTCGAACCGTATCATTGATTTTTACTAAATCGAAATCAGCTTTAGGGTAAGATGATACGTTAACGGTTTGCTTCAAACTACGATTTATACCGCAGGATTGGAGCAATAGAATCATCATAATTAGAGCTAGAAAATTTTTCATTTTTGCGAAGCAATTACTTTATCCAATAATTCGTCGTATCCATTAAGCATCTCGGATCCAGTAACAAATGCACCGATGGTTACGCCCAACACACCATGCATTCGAACATTTTGCCCTGTAATAAATAAGTTTTTCAACTTTGTTTTAGCCGAAATAAATGTTTTCATCGGTGCATTTGCATCTTTCACATAACCGTATAAATTTCCATTTTTCGAACCAATAAAATCACGATAAGTCAGAGGCGTAGAAGTGTAAACATGCTGGATTTTTTCTCTTATCAGTGGAAATTTTTTCTCCAATTCGTCTAGTAATTTGTTTGTTTTGTGTTTTTTAAACGCTTCATAACGCATACCTCTTTTACCATAATTATCATTGGTAGACACATTCACTGTCTTGTGCCACTCTACCAATTCTTCATAGTCCATATAGGTCATTACGGTCATTCCTTCTGCCCATTGCTGTTTTTTTCCATTGGCCGTAAAAGTTGCAATATACACAGAGGGCCATTGTGATGTATCTAACAAGTGTTCATTGAGATAGTTTTTTTTCGATTGATGATGGTAAAAATTATATGGAAAATATGGTAGAGATTCTGGCTTTAATACCAAATATAATGAAAAAACAGATGGTGTGAAACGTAAACCATTTATTCGCCTGTTAAAAGGTTTAGGGAAATGTTGTTCGCCTACCAAACGTATAGTGTCATTGAGGTTAATATTCGACACAAAATTATCGGCCAAATATATTGATCCGTCTTTCGTAGTACATGACTTTATAGACTGATTTTCAACCTTAAAACCTACAACTTCCTGATATTTGACAACTTCTCCTCCATATTTTTTTAATACCCTGATTAATTGTTTTGCTATTTGGCTACCACCATCTATACATCGCCAAGCACTTTTCATATACGAATTTACAGATAAAGCATGTACGTATAAAGGTGTTGTTTCGGCTTCACCAACATATAAAAAATTATTTCCGACCAGAACACTTTTCAATAATTGATTGTCTGTTATCTCATCTAAAAAGTCGACCAAACGAATCGATAAAATATCGTCATCGTAAGTCATTTTTCCTTTTTTCAAATTGTACATAGGGAATGCATCGCATATCTTTTCTATGGTCTGGCAATATTTACGGAGTGCTTTTTCTTCTTTAGGGAAATATTTTACCAATTGTTGAATGAAATTTTCATATCCTTGAGCCAAACAAAACGTTTCTTCTACATCGTCAAATGATATTTGATCGAAACAATTCTCATCAAGTTTCTGCAATTTCAGATGGGGCATTATTTCTAAATAGGTGAAATATTGGTATAAATTTTGGCCCAAATCTAGTCCTCCGATATAATGAACGCCGGTATCGAAAATGGTTTTATTTCGGGTAAAAGTTTGCAAATTTCCTCCGAATTGATTATTCTTTTCTAAAACAATCACTTTCTGCCCTTCTTTTGCCAAAATTACTGCCGTAACCAAACCGCCTAATCCGCTCCCTATTATTACCGTATCGTACTGTTTCATAATCGTTTCAAGTGCATGAAGTTATCGGTAGGATATTTTATGACAAAGTCGGTAAAATGTTCTACAGAAAGAGAGGTATCTACAACAAAGATTTCTTTGATAGATGTTGGTATTTCTATAGTAAATTTTTGTGCATCAACAATCATAATTGTGCAATCTTCTGGAATTGTTTCATTGGTTAGGTAAAGAATTTCTCGAGTTTTTGTTATATAATTGGTTTGGGCAATCGCTCTTTTTTCTTTGCTTTCTATATAGGTTAACATTTCTCTTTTGGGCTGTTGCATTGTCAAAATAAAATCAAATTCGCCAAAATCATTTGCATAACGGTAAATTTTTCCTGTTTTGTTTAGTAAAACGTTCAATTCATGATAAACAGTTTTTTTTTGGTCAAAATTTATCTTCATTTCATGGACAACCTCATTTTCTTTATACAGAAAGCTTAAAAATAATTTTTTTCTAAAATAATTTTCATCTTCGTAATAATCTCGTAATTTCTGATATTCTTCTTTGAAATGTCGACTTATCTTTTTGGCTTGTTCGCTGTACGATGTACCATAATTTTGATCATTTGGTTGAATAACTTTTCCGAAAACACAAGTTAGTTGACCATCGAAAATAAACCATTCATTTTTTGGCCAAACATCCGAAACACCTAACAAATACAATGGTTGAATAGGGAGTTCGAGTTCATTAGCCAAATAAAAAGCTCCTTTATGAAAACGACCAAGGGCATTGTTTGGTGAACGCGTTCCTTCTGGATAAATGATGACAGAAAATTCATTTCCTATACGATTTTTGAGCTTTTCTAAATTACTTTCGATCCCTTTGGAAATTGGAAAAAAACCGGCCGATTGAATTGCTTTTCCAAAAATAGGAGAACGATAAACCCAATCATTGACCACAAAAATAGAGTGTTTAAGCAACATTTTATTTAGCGGTATGTCGAGCGAGCTCGAATGATTAGATATAAAAACGGTTTGCTGATGGTTTTTGGCTGAATGATTGATTATTTTCTTTTTAACAAAAGGGTTCAGATAGGGAATAGTTTTCATAAAATTGGTTAGAAGCCAATCAAAAAGCTGATATTTTTTTTGCCGAGATATTGGTACAATAATTCGTAAAATACGAATGATTCCGTTCAAGATAATTCCGAAGAAAATAAAATAGAAAAACAAATAAAATGTTGTGATAACAATGCGTAAACTAACGGGGGATAGTCCTTTACGTGGGCGATTGAAAAACAGAAACCGAAAAACTGGTGGGTACAAAACAAACGTTACAAGCGCAGCAACCGGAACTCCTATTATAGCAATAGAAGCAATAGATTTTAGGGCTGGATGTTGTGCAAAAATTAATGATCCGATGGCTAACAAGGTGGTTGTTACTGCTAAAAGAATCGAAATTTTGTAGCTTTTAGTTTCGTTGATTCCAGTAGTATATTGTCTTTGCAATGCACTTGTCATGAAAATACTAAAATCTACACCATGACCAAAAATTAAAGTACACACTATGGAACTAAAAATATTGAATTCTATTTTAAAAAGTCCCATCAAACCTGCTGTAACCAATGCTGTAACAATGATTGGCAATAAACTTACCAGGACCAATTCTACTCGTCTAAAAAATATCCAAAGTATAATTATAATGGCTATAGAAGAGTAATTAATCAATCGATTAAAGTCGCTCACCATTGCACCTAAATATGTCTCGCTCAGCTGTTTACGGTCTATTAGCACATTTTTCTCGGCAGTATGATAGTCTTGTATAAAGAATTGTTTCTGTTTTGGGTGGACTTTAACCAATGTAGAAACTGTATAAAAACTATCTTTAGAGGTTATAAATTGATCAAAAAATGTTGTGTCAAAATCTCGAATGGTTTTAGGAGTTAGAAGAGAAAATCGGTTCGATAAATGTGTATAAAATTCTGAATATGTTTCTGGTAGAAAACCTACTTTTTCACCTTCATTAATCAACATTTTTTTCAGTTGTAATTTTCTTTCTTCTGTCCAAAAGGAATTCCATTTTTCTATTTTTTCTTGTTGCTTATTTTTGGGTAATAATAGTGGAGAAATAGAAGAGAAATCTTCGATTTTAGAGTTTTTTAAATCTTTTTGTAAACGAAAAAAAACTTTTTCTGACTCTTCTAGCACTT
>NZ_KV798521.1:0-69746 GCF_001809725.1 Weeksella sp. HMSC059D05 | reverse complement strand
TGACTCTTCTAGCACTTCTTCTAATGAACTGCCATAATTCACCAAATACAAAGAAGATTGCATCATCGATGTCTTTTGAGACAAGGTTTTTTCAGCTTTTAATTGATCTTCTGGCGTGTAATTCAGGCTCGATAAATCTTGATTGAATTTTACGCTAGAAAATGTAAATAGACTTACTATCACCAACACCAACGTGACAAAAATCAACGGTTTATTCTGATCGAAACTGAGCGAAGCAAATCGGTCAATAAATGTAGTTTTTTCTTCTGATTTTGCTAATCTAGGACGATACAAATGTGGGATGAAAAGTAAAGTAAAAATACCGCTCATCAATACCGTAATGAACGCAAAAATCCCTAAATCGATTAAAGCATCAGAGTGCAAAAACACTAGACAAATAAAGGCTGTTGCCGTCGTAAGACAACTCATAAGTATGGGTTGAGTAATTTCTTTGTATAGGATTTCTACAGACTGTTTTTCTCTAAAATGTGTCATCATATGCAAAGCATAATCAATCGTAATTCCCAATAAAACTGCTCCTATACTGATTGAAATCGCGGATACTTCTTTTCGGATAAAATAAATTATTACCAGCGCTGTTGTAAAACCAAAAACTGTTGGGATAAATAATATTAGGGGAATTGAGATTTTCCGATAAAAAAACATTAAAAGTACCACCAAAAAACTCATAGAAATTGCAATGGTTTTTATGATATCAGATTTTATTTGCTTCGCATTGGCAACTGCAATAATGGGTGCACCAAAAAACTGAACATTTATGTGTGTAAACTCTTTATTGATTTTCGATTCTATTTCTTTTATCCCCTCTACAAACGCTGCATTGTTTTGGGTATCACCGCTTTTATGTTTAGGATTGATAAAAAGCAATAGTGTCGATTTATCTTGGGTAAAAAGATAACCATCTTGATACAACAAATCACTCATGGAGCTCATTTCCTGCAATTTTTTCATGCCCAAAAAAGTTAAACCTAATGGATCTTTTAGGATAAAATTTCGACTAATAATTCCAGCAGGAGAAGTTAAACGCTCATAATTAGTTTGGGTTAATGCACGAATCGAATCTTGATTGATTTTCTGTTCAATTATCGTATAATCATCATCCGACAAAAAGTTTGGTAAATGATTATATACCATCGTAAAAGCATCTTCTAAAATTTCTTCATTTTGTACACCTTGAATACTTATTATAGAATTCTTATACTTTTCTAACTCGAGTTCGATTGCTTCTGCAGCGTCTATCAATTGCTCATCATTACCACCATTTTTCTTCTGAACAAGAACGGTAATTTTGTCTGAAAAATTTTGTTGTTGAAAAACTTTTGTGGTGATATTTCCTTGTTCACTTTTAGGGAGTATTTTCGTTATATCATCTTCTATCTTCAGGCTAGAAATAATAAAAAAACCTACCAATAAACTGATCAGAGCCAAACCAATACTTAGTGATCGATGTCGGTTTACCCATTTGTAAAATCGATAGAATAATTGGTACATGAATAGAAATTTTGTCTAAAATTAAGACAATTATAGTAAGATGAAAAGAAACCTTTTTCTTTATTCTAATTTCATTTTCTTAGTAGAAGTTTTTTGGGCCAAAAAATAAATAAAGCATACACTACTAGAAAAGTATTGAGTACACTTATACGGGCGAAATCCCAAAAGGGCCTAAAGTGAGAAACGCGTTCATTCATATCATACAAAACCTTCACCGGAACGTGTTCGATGGTAACCCTACGCCAAGCTAAACGCACGATAACTTCTATCTCGAACTCGAATTTTTGTGTGTATAAACGTTTTGGTAATTTTTCTACCGGATACAAGCGATAACCAGATTGCGTATCTTCTAACTTTATTCCGGTTTCGAACCAAAACCAAAAATTAGAAAAATTATTCCCGAAACTACTTTTCTTTGGAATGCCTTCTTGTGTCATATTTCTATTGCCAATCAACAAAATTTGCTCTCCTTTTTTTTGATCTAATCGCTCTAAAAATACTGGTAAATCATCTGCATAATGTTGACCGTCGGAGTCGATCGTTATAGCAAATGAATAATTCTTTTCTTTGGCCCAACGAAAACCACATTTCAGTGCATTTCCTTTCCCTGTATTTATTGGTATATGGATTATTGAAATTTTTTTATATTTCGATAAAATTTTGTTTGTATCGTCGGTAGAACCATCATTTACCACCAATACATTTTCTGTAAAATCCAAAACTCCATCGATGACTTTTGCCAAAGTTTTGTAATTATTGTAGGTCGGAATGATAACGCAAACTCGATATTTATCGAATAGTTTTGTTGTGATTGCTTGCAAAATTTTAGTTAAATTTCTCTTTTTCTGATGCTGTAAAACCCTTAGAATGTTGACTGTATTTTTTTATCAAGATTTTTACCTCTTTCGTTTGTTGCGAGTATAAGTTTAGGATACTTTTCTTGTCTTCTGTTAGGTTTCTATTATAAGCAATTACTTTGGGTAAATTCTCTTGTATAATAAAACGAATAAGACGTATTTCTGCATTACTTGGTTCTGATTGTATAGCTGCATCAATTTTCGAAGAACCGCTAATAAGTAATTTTTTTCTCGTTTCCTTTGCACCAAAATAACGCGAATACAACATTTCTGACGCACCTTGATACGCCAACATAGTTGCGTCTTTTCCTTTATACGAATGTAGAGCATTATAGAAACTGATTGTTTCTTCCTTACTTTTCGATGCTTGCTCGAATTTTTTTCTAACCTCTGATAAAGTTGAACCGAAAAAAATGAAAGTTACTAATAAAAATCCTAAAAAAAGTTTCATAACATAGAGTTTTCAAATTCTGCACTCAATTTCAAGGCAACTACCGATTCATAAACAGCCATCCCCTTCACCCTCAACCGATTATGATATTTTTGAATATCAAGTGAAATATGCAGTATAGGGTGCTCTTGAGGATTTATTATGGCCATAAATTTCACATTGCTCAACTTATTCAATCGCCATTTTTGTTGGGTAATTTCTTCTACCAATTCTTTGATAATCTGTATCATACACACACCTGGTGTTACTGGATTACCAGGAAAATGCCCCTCGAAAATAGAATGATTTTTATTCAATTCTATTAGAACTTGATAGGAATTTTCAGTCTTTTCTTCATTCGAAATAACGGTGTAAAATTTATGTAAAACAGCCATAAATCAAGTTTATTTTCTCAGTAAATTGCTTTAAACAATCCAAAAATACAAATTCTTATTCGATTCACATTATGGCCTAAATATAGATGGACTTATATTCGGGTTTATCGATTTATTCGAAAATAAAATCTGTGTATAATCATTACTTGGTTCGATTAGTTTTACTTCACTAACCATATCAACTTGCTTATCAAATTGTAATTCGATTCGTTTTAAATATTTTTTGGCAGTTTTTGATTTTGGCATTAATCTAACCAAAAAACCTTTAGTATTGGTATAAAAATCACTCTCGAACGCTGGATTATCAAACAAATCTCCGTTGAATGACCCAATGATTAGAGCATTTAACTGTGCGAAGTTTTTTTGACGACTAAGATCTGTTGTTTTACTTTTATTGGCTTGTTTCAGAGTTATTTTATTATCAACAAATATTACCGAAGTTTTACTCGGACTGGTGTATTGCCACAAAACTTTATTTGGATTTTGAAGATAAAACTTCCCTTTAGAAACCGTTGGTTTTTTCAAGAAACTCAAGTGTTTTGTTTCTGTAAATGTAGCAGAAAAAGTGTTTATCTTATTCATCTCTGTCTTCACAGATTTCTTGAAATTAATTATTTCATTGTAACTCATCCTATTTTGTGCCAGAGAAAAAGTAGCCAATAATACCAAAAACAAAATTGCTAATTTCTTCATATTTATCTAATTTTCAATTCACTAATAGTAACCATTTGATATTGATTATTGTACAATTCTTGCAAAATACGCTCCAAAGCCAACAAAGATTTTTCGGATGTGTCGTGCATCAAAATTATTGATCCTGGCTTCACTTTTCGCAAGACTCTTTTTGCAATCGTTTTTTCTTCTTTTATCACTGTATCCAAAGAACGTACACTCCAACCAATTACTTGATGATTCGTATCTTGAAGAACCTTGGCAAAAGTAGGATTTGAAACGCCAAATGGTGGACGAAAATAGCTGGGTTTTTCGCCCATATATTTTTCTATAATTTCATCATTATTAAGAATTTCTTTTTTCAATTTTTGATAGGATAAAAAACCTGTTTGGTTGAGGTGCGATTG
Source organism: Weeksella sp. HMSC059D05 (assembly GCF_001809725.1). Lineage (NCBI taxonomy): Bacteria > Pseudomonadati > Bacteroidota > Flavobacteriia > Flavobacteriales > Weeksellaceae > Weeksella > Weeksella sp. HMSC059D05. The sequence goes on along the minus strand of NZ_KV798521.1, from coordinate 65,473 downwards.
GGTATGATTTCCTATTTCATGTTGATTTTGGATAATTTGCTCGAATATCTCTGGATATTGTTTGATCTGATTGCCTATACAAAAAAAAGTTGCTTTCGCTTTATATTTTTCTAGCAGAGATAAGAACTCGCCTGTCCATTCTGTTGGTCCATCATCAAAAGTAAGAGCGACTATTCTTGCGTTGGTTTTTTGATGATAATAAACGCTAAGAAAGTAGTTTAAACGTAGATCAAACACACCCCAACTTGTTATTCCAAGCCAAAGGATCCCAAGTAAAATCAACCAATAATAAGAAACATCATACCCAAAAATCAAGTAGATAATAATAAAAAAATATCCAAGAAAGATACAGGAAACTATTCGATGTTTTGACATTTTCTAAGCAACACTAAACTATGGTTTTTACCTAAAAACTGATTGTACAAGAGGATGTTTTCTACTTCTGATTGGTTCGGATAATTTTGATTTTTCAGAAATTCAGCAGCCAACAACATCCCGTAAGCAGAAGCAGTATCGTATTCTCCGCAAAACTTTTTGTATGAATATATAGCTTGGGGTAATGCATCGAAATACTGGTCGATTTCTGTTGTAGTAACCTCAGAATTTTTTCCTACAAAAATAACTTGTATATCATTCAACATCAATTGATTTTCTTGTAGAAAACTTTCCACAAATTCTTCAATTGTTTTATTTTCCAGTTTGTTTCGGATTTCTATATCTACAATTTCTGCATATGATTTTTGAGTAAATTTATCCGATAAAATAAAAAATGTTGCTCCCTCCCCAAATTTGGCTCCCGAACCATTTTTTGTAGATTGAATAACTTCTACCAATTGTAATAATTGATGTGTTCGAGTTGCAATTTCATCAATTCCACCGACCAATGCGTTTGAGATTTCGTTATTTTTAATTTGTAAAAGTGCATCTAATGCAGCAGCTTCGAAAGAGTTTCCACCATTTACATACGTAAAATTATAGGCATTGCAGTGCAGATGCAGTGCAATTTGGGCTGCTACAGTATTATGCGTTGATTGAATAAAGGCTGTTGGTGTTAAGAATTCTTCATCGTTCTGAATCAGATTGGCCAAAAACTTTTCCGAGTCTGCCAAACAACCCAATCCTGTACCCGTAATAATGGCTTCTATTTCAGAAACTTCAGACGACTTAAGAGCTTTTTGCGCTGTAAACAATCCCATTTTCACTGCTTTCGACATTCTTCTTAACGATGAAGCCGATAAAAATTCTTTATAATTTGGTTCATCTGCATAATTAAGAAATTCTGTCAGTGGTGTATTATTTTCAGTAAACTTTACTTCTCGATAGTTCTGTGCCGAAATTGCTGCTACCCCATTTATATAACATTTCTTCATGCTTTACTAAAAATTAGGGTTGAACAATTTCCTCCGAAACCAAAAGAATTCGACAATACATGTTCTATTTTTTTCGAGTAAATTTTGGTTTGAGGATGAAGATTATGAGTTTGCATAGGTTGTGCGAAATTGAGATTTGCCCAAACTTTTTGCTTTTCTAAAGCAAGAATACTAAACACAGCTTCTATACCAGCTGCTGCAGCCAAGGTATGGCCTGTAAAGGGTTTGGTAGAACTGAAGCATAATGTTTTTTTATCAAAAATACGTAACAATGCAGCACTCTCAGAGGCGTCATTGTTTCTTGTGGCAGTACCATGTGCATTGATATAATCTATATTTTCTGGTGAAATTTTGGCTACTGACAAAGCTTTTTGCATAGCCAAATAAGCTCCTTCTCCATTTTCTGATGAGGCTGTTTGGTGGTGTGCATCATTGGCATTCCCGTAACCAGAAAGATAAGCGTTTATCTGTCGTTGATTTTTTTGTGCATATTCTTCCGACTCTAGCACCAAATATGCAGCTCCTTCGCCTAGATTTAGTCCTTTTCTATTTTCATCAAAAGGTTGATTTGCGCAATCAGAGAGAATCATCAACGACTTGAAACCATTCAAAGTAAATTTTGATAAAGCATCTGTTCCTCCTACAATTACGCAATCGAGTTTGCCAGAAGAAATCAATCGAGCACCCATAATTATTGCATTTGCAGCAGAAGAACAAGCGGTGCTTACCGTAGAAACATAACCTTCTAAACCGATGATTTCAGCTATTTTTATACTCGAATCACCTGCATCGTGGCTTAGAATAAACTTTTGTTTGTCGGGTTGATTTTCATAACCGAAAAAATACAACTCAGACTGATCCATCCCACCTACCGATGTTGATGAAATCAGACCTATTCGGTCTTGTTTACCCCATGTAAGATTTGCATTTTTCACCGCTTCTTTGGCAGCGACTGCTCCTAAAAGTGCTGTTCTTGTGAAAGTATGATTATTGGGTAAACCTAAAATAGAAGCCAATTCTTGGTTGGATTTTTTGACTTCTCCTACCAAAAATTCGTTTTTGTGTTTGGTCGACAAGTATTTTATTTTCTCTAGACCACTTTTATTATGCAATAAAGAGTCGAGATTTTCTGCAACCGAATGGCCAATCGCAGAAATAATTCCCATCCCAGTTATTGCAATTTTAGTAGCCATTATTTTGTTCTATTGTCGGTGATATATTGAGCCATTGACTCGATTGATTCGAAAATGGTTTTACCCTGTTTTGGGTCTGCAATTTTGATTCCATAATCTTTATCCATCAATACAATAAGTTCTAAAGCATCGATAGAATCCAATCCTAGTCCATCACCAAATAACGGTTCATTTGCTTGAATATCTTCTATGTTAACATCCTCTAAGTTAAGAACTTCTACGATTTTATTCTTCAATTCTAAAATTAAATCTTCCATGATATTTCCTTGTATCTATTTTTTAAATAATTCTCTTGATAAGGTATTTTTCCTTCTTCAGAAACCAAATATACAAAAGCAGAATAGTTTTCTTGATAATATTCTATCCATGCACACAAGACTTGCCTTGCTTTACCTGTTTTCAAAAGGTATTTTGTTTGATTTTCTAGCAAAGTAAATGGCATTTCTTCGGCAACAAAAAATGCACTTTCGGTTTGTAATTGATATCGGATACTGACTTCACCTACACAAACATTAGGCAGTGTATAAACAAAAACAGAAGGACTCGGGAAATAATTTTCTTGGTCTGAAATACTTTTTTGATGTTTACTATCGGTATATAAACTTGCAGTACGATTGCAAAAAAGAAGGGCGGTATCTTGAGAGTCATTCTGTCTGAAAATCATTTCTGAAGCAAGTATTGCTATTTTAGAAAGCTCATCCATTTTATAAAATTTCGGATAAGAAATTTCTAGCATCTTATATATTTCTTTAGAAAAGTCAGCAAATGTCCCTATATCTTCTTTATCAAAAATAATTTGGTCGTTTTGCCGAATTCTGTTGGGCAAAATTTGTACATAATCTTGGATATACAGCTGTTTATCTCCCATATTTTCTAACAATTATTGCCGAGTTGCTTCCTCCAAAGCCAGATGCCGTTTTCAGGAATGTTGTTCCTGTTGTTCTTGTATGATTTTGCAATACGTTGATTGTTTTTGCTACCCCAAATTCTTCGAAACCATGCGTTTGTAATAAAATTTTTTCTTCTATTTGTTTGCACGCAAAAATCAGCTCTATTAGTCCAGACGCTCCCAAAGTATGTCCGAAATAACCTTTCAAACTATTGAGTGGAGTTTGGTTCATGTTCAATCGATCGAACACAATCGACTCCATATCATCATTGTATCGAGTTGCCGTTCCGTGCGCAGAAATATAGTCGATGTTTTCGGCAGAAATTTTAGCTTCTTCGAGTGCGTTTTTTATACTTTTATACAATCCCTCGCCTGTTCTAGAGGGGCCCGATATATGGTTAGCATCATTTATATTTCCTTCGCCCAGTATCTGGAAATTCCAAGTGTTATTTTGGGGTTTTGTCGACATATAAAGTGCTCCTACTGCTTCGCCCAAAGTAATGCCATCACGAGATTTATCGAAAGGTTTACAAGGTTTTTTACTCATCGCCTTGAAAGCATCAAACCCAGACAAGACAAATTCTGTAATTTCATCAACGGCCAATATCACTGCTTGATTAGTTTGTGAAGTTTGCAACATTCTCTTGGCAATATTTACGGCTAACACTCCTGATGTACAAGCATTTGACACGACAACTACATTGTTCTGCAATTGTAGTTTCTTTTGTAAAAAGTTTGCTATTTGCGGTATGAATGCTTCGATAGGATTATGGGCTAATGCTCGAATATTTCCTTTGGTTGTAGAAAGAACAACGGTAGTTTCTGGTGTAATTTCCACATTTTTTTGGTATAATTTATTCAATATCAACAACAACATCTTTTCTATACGAGAAGAATTTTTATCTGCGATAATCGAATCGTTTATTAGTTCTGATTGGATAAGTGATGCATAGAAATTTGTTATACCTCCTATTTTTTCTATTCGTTGAATGCCTGATTTATGAATTAATAAGTTCGACCAATTCTCATCCAAACTAAGTCCTAAAGGTGTAATAATATCAGCTTGATGAATAAAAACATTTCTCATAGCATACCGACTTTTTTCTTCCAATCTTTTATAAAATCAGGAAAATTCAAGAGTAATTCTCCTGTCGACAGTTCGGTAAAAACCTGAATTGTTTCTCCTGTACAAACTGTTTTCCCTTGTTGGTTTATCAACTCGTACCGGAAAATTAATTTTGCGGCTACAGAATCTATATAAGTAGTTCTTATAATAAAAATCTCATCATACTTCAATGGCAATTTATATTCGCAAAGAGATTTTACGACTGGTGCTGCTACTTTGTTTTCTTCCATATTTCGGTAGGTAAGCCCGTGTTCTCGACCAAAAGATTCGCGCCCTTCCTCGAAATATCGTAGGTAATTCCCGTGCCAGACTATCCCAAGCGGATCTGCTTCATTGAAACGAACTCGTATAGAGCATTCATTGGCTAGTGTAAGTTCAATTGCCTTGTTTTTTTCTGTCATAAAGTATGGATAAGCCTAAACAGAATAGGAAAAACAAAAGTAGGGAAAATATTTCGGGTAGGATGTATGATAGCGATGCATTTCTCAGTAAGATATCATAATACCCGCTCAGTCCCCAATGCATTGGAGATAGTTTTGCTATTTTCTGAAAAGTTGTAGACATCATAAAAACCGGAATCCAAATCCCTCCTAAAGCAGCTAGAATGACCACAAAAGTAGCTCCGAATGGTGGTGCTTGCTCTTGTGTTTTAGAAATTACACCTAATAAAATCCCCAACCCTATGGCTGCTAAACTGACAAAAATGGTAAAAAAAAGCATCATGGGTAATTTACCTTCGATGTCTAAAATTTCTAATCCGATAAGTGGAAAAAGTAACTGAGATAAAAGAATGATGGAGAAAAACTGCAACAAACATACTACAAGATAAATAATTATTTTACCTATAAGCAAGGTAGAATATGGCATCGGGCTTGTTCGCAACCTAAAGTTTGCCCCTAAATTCTTCTCATTCACCAAATTGACAGACAAAGGTACTATGATAAAAAATATTGCAAATAGTGTCCATGCTGGTACATTGTGTTGTACTGCGTTTGGTTCTTTGTCTTGATGATTGATTGCGGAAATTTCTTTATAAGTGATCAATTGATCTTGCTGAAAATTGGGTGCTGTATCTTCGCCTAAATATTCTCTGAACGTTTGATAAATAGTTTCTGATTGGGCTTTATAAATTATTTTTTCGATTCCAAATTTCACATTGTTCTTGAAATTTTCTTGGACAGCAGGATCGAAAATCAACTCGATTTCTTTGGGCTTATTTTTTTGTTTGGGTTTATCCGTGGTGTTATAAAGTCCAAAATCTCCTACGATTTCTTCTACATTAAATTCGACATTTGTGTGCAAATCTTTGGATAAATTATTCGGTAGAATCAAAGCTAATTGATATTTACCATCATACACCAGTTTTTTTGCAGTAGATTCATTCAGGACTTTTCCATTGAGAGAATCTATCAAAAAAAATGTATTTTCTTGCACTAATTGTCGCCGAATAGAATGTGAAACCGAATCTTGATCATGGTCGATAAACAACAAAGGGAATGCTTGCGATGTTTGCCCTTGCATAGCCTGATTTTGGATCAGCGTGACCATCACAACTAAAATCATCGGCATAACAAACAACACCGCTAAACCGCCATAATCACGAAAGAGTAATAAAGCTTCTTTTTTCACAGATTGCCAAAGTCTATGTAACATCTCGTAAGTTTTTCCCGGTTAATTGAATAAAAATGTCCTCTAAGTTTTTCGTATTAGGATAAGACTCGAGTAAGTTTTTCGGCGAACCAATTGCTTTTATTTTTCCTTGATCGAGAATTGCTATTTCGGTACAAAAATCTTGTGCCTCTCGAAGATGATGCGATGTATATACGATTGTAGTTCCGGTAGAATTTAGGTGATGCAAAAACTCTATAATTTTTGTTTTCGATTGCACATCGACTCCTACAGTTGGCTCATCGAGAAATAGAATTTTTGGTTGATGTAAAACCGCAGCCAAGAGATTTATTCTTCTTTTCATTCCGCCCGAAAAAGTATCTATTCTTTTATTAGCAAAGGATTTCAGTCCCATATTTTCTAGAGAATTCGACACATTTTCCTTCAGATTTTTTCCTTTTAATCCATACATGCTTCCGAAATAAATTAGATTTTCATAAGCTGTTAAGGTAGGATACAAAGCGTATTCTTGGGGTACTACTCCTATTAAGGCTTTTATGCTTTTGGCATTTTTATCGTACCTCAACCCGTTGATAATAATCTCACCTTCGGTTGGCTTTTGAAGACCACACATCATGGTAATTAAGGTTGTTTTTCCGGCACCATTAGGACCAAGAATACCGAAAATAGATTGAGTGGGAATACAAAAAGACACTGCATCTAGAGCGGTATTTTCGTAGGATGTATAACGTTTAGAGATGTTTTTGATTTGGATCATTACTTCAGAGCTTTTTTCAGACGCTTAAAAAAATCTTCTTCTTTATTGGCCAAAACCAATAGTTCATCTGCTAATGTATTGTACACTTCTTCTAATTGACTTCTCTTTTTATAAACCCTAGAAGCCTGTAAAGCAAAATCTCTCCACTGATTGCCAATAGCAATCATTTCTTTAGAAAAATCATCTAAAATAGGTTGTTGTATTTTCTCTGAAGATTCTTGTAAAAATACAGCAAATAAATACCGAAAACCTCCACCTCCGGTTCCTATTTCCTCTTGCATTCTTACTATTTGTGCTAGATAATAGTTGGTTTTTACATTACCAATTTTCTTTGGCCATTTTCGGATATCTTTTGCCAACCACCGCATTCCTCGAACCCCTGCAATAGGTACAGGTGCCAACATTTCGTTGCATGTTTTTTGGATTGCTTTTCGTATTGCTTTATCCCAATCGATATGTGTAGCAATTTCGGTCAGATAATACATATGTCCTTTGGGTGCTAAAACACCTTTTGCAAAACGTACTTTTTCTAAATCTTTTGCAGAAAGTTCTGTTGGGTGATTGAGCACTGGATCACTCACCAAGTAGTGATCTTCTTTTTTTCCGTAGATTACTAAATTATGTGCATTGAAATGAAAGCGATATTCATCTGGAAAATAAGGTAAATTATAAACCCCAACTTGCAAACCACAGGGAATATTTTCTGCTATTTTCTGATCAAGTAGTTTTTGTGCTTCTTCTTCTGATCGAAATTTTTTTCGCTCTATTTTCAAGCCTAAACGCTTTGCCAAACGGGTGAAAATTCTTCCCGGCATTGGACGATAACTTATCGCAGGTGCGTGATTTACTTTGAGAAAAGGCAGGTATACAAAAAACAACCCAGATCCAATACCAAAAACCATGGCTTCGCTAATGTCTAGTCCTCTGTTTTTTAATAAATTAGAGGCTACTCCTGTTTCGCAATGCGCTGATTGGTGATGTACAAATGGAATTTCTTTATTTTTTTCCATCGATTTTTTTTAGTTCTTCTAAAGTTATACCGAATACTTCTGCATATTTACTCAACACACTATCATTCAGACGATTAAATACATTTGGTTTGGCATGTCTTTTTATAAAAAAAGGCCACTTGTGCATATAAGCAGCTAAAGTTGGCCAGTCCATTTTATTCAATTCCATATAATAAACTATAGGACTTACTTTTCCTTGTTTCACCTTTTCTTTTGCTTTCTCTACACGTTGTTGTAAGACACGCAAAGTTTCTGTTTGCATAATGGTTTTGGGTTCCCAGCCACTCGATTGTTCGGTGGTGAAATGTCCGTCTTCGTCTACGACATAGTATAGTTCGGAGAGATTGTTTTTACTCAGAAAGCTTTCGTCTTGCGGTACTTCATTCTTCTTCATTGTGGTCTTTCAAAAACAAGTAATTTACTATTTTTAGATGTTTGTGAGTTTTATTTTTTCTCTTATCAAAAAAATAATCTATTATAGTTGTTGTCTCTAAAATTACAATTTTTTTGATAGGATTGATAAATCTAGTTTAAATATTTACTCTTTTGGTATGAAAATTATTGATTATAACTAATAAGAAAGTTTTTATAGTTGAATAATCAGATTTATTTGCCCTTCTGAACATAGATTACCTTTTGTATACGAGGCAACTTTCAGCGAACAGAGAATAAAATCATTGAGCAAAGTTTTAGAAATCATCTCTGCCGAGGTGTGTAAAGTTTGGTTTTTGGTTGGGATTTGATAAACAACAAATGTTCTTATTGCACTGATGTAACCAAAACTTTTCGGTTGTATTCCGTATTTTTTTTGATAATATTCTTGTCCCAAAACACATGAACAACTTTGAGCAGAATGTTCTATCAAGGCGGTTTCTAACAAGTGGTTTTCGTCTACAAAAAAATTATCCTCGCTAATATAAAATTCAGTTTCTACCGAAACCAAATCTAAACGAATAATTCGATCGACCAATAACATTGGTTTTTTATGCGGCAAGAAAAGCGAAACTTCTTGTATCGGACTGTTGCTCATTTATAGAGGAGCTAAAACGGTTTTCATTTCTCCTATTGCTATGCATTCTTGGTTGATATTTGATGTAATCTTCACCAAAGAAACCCCCATTACTTCTTGTAGAATTTCTACTTCTGTTACAATTTTTTCTTTGACTTTTGGCAATCGATTGATATGTAAATTTTTTATCGTACCAATATAACCCGTCGGAGCTGGTTGACCAATCAGATAGTATTGGTAACCTGTATGCAGTGCTACTGTTTGTGCCATATGCTCTATGAGGCCTGGTTCTGCAAGATGTCCATTTTTATTGAAAAGATTGTTTTCTTCAACGGTCAACCCTCCCACAACTTGTTTTTCTGCATATTTGTACAAAGCATCTACCATAATAATAGGTTCACGATGAGGGATAAATGTTTTGATGATTTCTGCATTGCAGATGGGCAAATTCATAAAAAAATATTTTAATTAAACAACGGTAAGATAAGCATAAGCGTAAGAAAATCGTCCACTTTCTGGTACAGATAATAATATTTTATCGCCAATTTTCAACTTCCCTGAATTCATGAGTTCTTCGACCATCAAATAAATCGATGCAGCTCCTACATTCCCTACTTTATCCAAATTAATAAACCATTTATCGAATGGTATCTCGAAATTGGCATTTTTGAAACTATCGTATAATTTATCCTTAAAATACATTGATGAAATATGTGGTAAAAAATAATCGATATCGTCTACCGAAATCTGATGCTTTCTTAGAGCATCTAACATACTCTCAACGCCTTTTACTAGGATAAATTCATCTAAAACTTTTACATCTTGCTTGATACTAAATATGGATTTTTTCAGCCAATCTTCATTAGAATAATTTTGCCATGGAACCAATTCACCTTCCTCGTTTTTTTCTGCACCCGCATACATACAAACTTCTGTTTCGTGCGCATAAGAATACGATTGCATCCACTCTATTTTCAATGAAATAGCGTTTTCATTGGGTTTATTTTGTAATAAAAAAGCAGCTGCTCCGTCGGATAGCATCCAGCGTAAAAATTCTTTACGAAAAGCTATAATCGGTTGTTGATCAAGTTCTTTTATGTTTTCTATCTCTTGAGCGAATCGTTTACTCAACATCCATGGAGAAACACATTCTGATCCAGAACTTACTGCATTTTTGGCCGTGCCAGACAAAACAGATAGATAAGCAAATTTCAGAGCATTCATCCCAGAACAACAAATGCCGCTAGAAGAGTTTAATTCTACCGAAGGATTTTTTAGTAATCCATGCACCATCGATGCGTGAGATGGCAACAACTGATCTGGCGTGGATGTACCAACAGACAAAACCTGCACATCTTGCATAACCACCTGATCATCAAACAATTTCCCTATTGCTTTAGCGGTTAGTTCTGCATTTGTGTAGTGTATATTTTGTTGTTTATCGACTACATAATATCTTTTTATTATACCATTATTTCTCAAAACAACTCTTCTTGCTTTGGAGGGAAGTTGATTAATTTGCCCTAAATAATCTTCCATTTCATCATTGGAAATTGCTTTATTAGGTAGAAATTTTGCGCTACGTGTTATATAGACATTGTTCAACATTCTGATAGATTGATTCCTTGATAATATTTTTTTTGTTGTCTTTTCTTACCGATAAAAAATGGATAGAAAAGCGTTTCTATGAGATGTACGATCGGGGATACGAACCAAATCACTATCAACAAATATATATTAAAGAGTTTGATTAGAAGGGATTTCTTAGTAGGATTTGCTCTAAAAATCTTTATCCATACAGCAAACAACCGATTAGCTTTTTTATCCATTGATACCAAAAACCATCTAATTTCTACGGCACCTGCTGCAACTAATTTGGTTTGTATTTCATTTAAATTGTCATTCTGTAAAGCATTCCGGATTATTTCGCCAAACTTTCGGGCTTGGTAAATTTCTTTTTTGCTAACACCGGGCAAAGGAAAAACTCCGTATGCTTTTCTTTTAAGACCAGTAAACATCCAATCGACTACGGTAACTACACTGATTAAATTTATATTTCTATCCGTAAGAGCGATATTTCCTACCAAATGTGCTTTTTGGGCTAGAAGAATTTTCTTCATTTTCTCTTGTGCATATACCCACATATTTCGGCTACCACTTACGGTAATCACCTTTGTGTTTTTTAGAAGTTGTTCTGCGTATATGGATTGTAGGAAAGAATTAACTGGAATAGAAGGAGATAAATACCAAACCTGATAATGCAATAAAATAAGATCATATTTCTGATGAAGAATTTCGGTAGGAGGTGCTAAAATCTCATGCGGTATTTGCCCAAATGAATCGGGAAAAACTCCAAAAAAACTTTCTTTATCCCACGGAAAAGGAAAGTCTTTTCTCATCTTGATAGGATAAAAATCTACTTCAATGGTTGTATCATTTACCAGAGGTCGTGCTATCGAATTGGCTATATCTTTCAATTGCCCCGATTGCGAATAATAAATAACCAATACTTTTTTCATACCAAACTATTATCGGGTAGATTTCCAAAAATCGAAATAATTAAACCATTGATATGGATATTTTTTTAGGATACCTTCTACACTTGCACAATATTCTTTGAGTAATTGCTGTGCGTCACGGTGCCTGAAATTTGCTTTTCTCGTGTATAAATGGTAATGCAAATTGGGTTCCTTCATCACATATACAAAAGCCACTGGGACATGTAAGCGTGATGCAATATAAAATGGTCCTGCGGGAAATTGTGCCAATCCGCCTAATAAATTTTCTTCGAGCGTTTTGTTTCCTTCAAAAAAACGATCTCCTGTAAAGCAAATCAAATCGTTACGAGAAAGTGCATCGGTTATTTGGTAAATGTGTGACATATCTTTTTGTATCACAATAAATTTTATGGTTGATTTCACTCGAATCTGTTCCATATAATTTTTTATTGCATCTCGCTCCAAATCGGTGGTAACCAAATGGATATTAATATCGGTATTGATATCGTTTAGGAAATATTCTGCAATTTCGAAATTGCCGACGTGTGCACTAATTAAGATTCCTCCTTTTTTTTCTTTTATAAGAGATTTCAGAATTTCGATTCCATCAAAATCATACGTAAACCAATTGCGGAACCCCATAGATATTGTGGCTTTATCGAGTAGAGTTTGCCCAAATATGTAATAATTTTTATAGATACCAACAATTGATCGTGAAATAGAAAAGTTTTGTCTTTTCCGAAAATAATTATACATCACTCGATTGCTCGACCAAGCAAACAAGAAGTAATAGAAAGCAACGAACAAAAGAACTATATACGCTGTCCGTATGCCTAATTTTTTTATACTGTATACAAAAATTTTATACCCAAGTAAAGTCCCCTTCGATTTTCCTTCCCATTGGGTCATTACGCTTTATTTTCGTCTATTTTTTGTTGAATGATGGTATAAAAATCCTCAAAGGTTATCATACTCAAGAAGTCTTCTTTGACCAATTTCACTCCAAAGTTAGATTCGATAATTACCACCAAATCAACATAATCCAAACTATCTAAGTCTAATGTTTCTTTGATATTTTTCTCCTTTGAAATAGCATTTGCTTCTACTTCAAATTCCTCCATTAATATTTCATTAATCTTTTCTGAAATGTCTGTATTCACCATTCTTTGCATTAAATTTTATATTTCTTTATGATTAATGCAGAGTTTGTACCTCCGAAACCAAAAGAGTTCGACAAATATACATCAAATTCTTTATGTACAATTTGATTCGGAATATTTAATTGAGCCGAGACTTCATCAGGTTCTTCAAAATTTATGTTAGGAGCGATAAAGTTATTCAACATCATTAAATTAGAATACACAATTTCGCTTGCTCCAGCCATCCAACATTCATGTCCGGTCATCGACTTTGTAGATGTTACATAGGGTTTCTTTCCAAATAGATTATAAATCGCTTGTGCTTCGTTACTATCCCCAACAGGTGTAGATGTTGCATGTGCATTGATATAGCTTATTTCATCGGCTGATAAATTAGCCTGTTTTAGCGCTTTTTGCATCGCTAACATAGGTCCATCTACATTGGGTGTAGAGATATGCCCGCCATTCGATGAGAATCCATACCCAACGACTTCTGCCAGTATTGGGACGTCTCTTTTCAGGGCAGACGCTAAACTTTCTAAAATCAACGTTGCAGCACCTCCACTTGGTACTAATCCGTCTCGATTTTTATCGAACGGTCGTGATGCTTTGGTGGGTTGATCTTCTGAGTTGGAAAAAACGCCTAAACCATCGAAACTAGCCATCGCATATTTATTGATCTCTTGGGCCCCACCACAAATCACCATATCTTGCAATCCTTCTTTGATCATAAGATAAGCCAAACCTACTGCATGTGAACCACTTGCACAAGCAGCACTTATTGTCATATTGACACCTTTTAACTGAAACAAAGTAGAAAGATTCATGGTAACGGTAGAATTCATCGATTTGAAAATTGCACCCGACCCGATTAGGGTTGTATCTTTTTTCTCGCGTACAATATCGGTTGCCTCGATCACTGCTCGTGAAACGCTATCATTACCGAAGAGGATTCCGACTTCGTTTTCTTGTAAGTAAGCGTGCGAAATGTTGGCTTGTTCCAATGCCTGAATGGTCGACATATAGGCATACTCGGTTTCTTCGCCAATGGTAATTCTTTGTCTTCTGTTGAGTATATTTTTCAGATCTGGGGTTGGTACTTTTCCTGTTAGGGCAGATTTGAAACCATATTCCTTTCTTTCTTCATCGTATACAATCCCCGATTTTCCTTTTCGTAAAGACTCGGTAACCTCATCGAGCGAAGTTCCTAAACAAGAATAAATTCCCATTCCTGTGATTACAACTCTATTTTCCATTCTACCAATTGTTTATGTATATAATCCACCATTTATATTGATTACCTCTCCGGTGATATAGGCAGCTTTTTCCGATACCAAAAAACTAACTAAATCGGCCACTTCTTTGGCTTGCCCAAACCGGTTGAGTGGAATATGCTTTTTCAGTTCTGTTTGGTTCATTTCGGCAGTCATATCACTTTCGATATATCCAGGTGCTACTGCATTGACTGTAATATTTCTTTTTCCAACTTCTTGTGCCAAAGATTTTGTGGCAGCTATTACCCCTCCTTTTGCTGCAGCATAATTTGTCTGACCAGGATTTCCTTTGAGTCCGGAAACCGACACAATATTTACTATTCTACCAAAACGTTGACGGAGCATATCTTGTATAAAAAATTGAGTGACATGATAAAAACCATCTAAACTTGTTGAAATTACTGAATGCCAATCTTCTTCATCCATCCACATAAAAAGGCCATCTTTTGTAATTCCGGCATTATTTACTATTGCCTCTACTCTATATTCTGGGTGAGAGACTTTCCAGTTTGTTAATGCCTCTTGCACGGCTGCTCGACTGCTTACATCGAACGGTAGAATTTCTGCTGTTTTCCCCAACGCTTCTATTTCCTTTGCAACAGACATGGCTGCGTCTTTATTAGAATGATAATTAATAAGCACATGAAAATCTAAATCTTGAGCCAACTGTACGCAAATTGCACGACCTATTCCGCGCGATCCTCCCGTTACTAAAACTGTTTTTTTCATCTTAGAAATTGTTCGATTTTAAAAAATCTTTCACTTCCTTAATATAAGGATATAGCACAACATCTTGTTGGGTTGCTGGAAATATTTTCCGAATCGAATCGAATATTTTTTTCGAATTTGGATTGATTTGTTCTAAACATCCTCGAACTTCGATTGCTTGTACAATGGTCATGAAATGCACAGAGAGAACCTCGAAACTATTCTCTATTACTTGATTACACAACAAAGCTGCATTTGCACCCATACTCACAACATCTTGATTATCGTTATTGTTAGGAATCGAATGTATATACATTGATGTTGATAAGGTCTGATTTTCGGCTGTTGTAGAGGTTGCTGTAAATTGCGCTCCTTGCATTCCAAAATTGAAACCTAACTTACCAGAATTAACAAATGGTGGAAGTAGTTCATTGATTTTAGAGTTGAGTAGATAGTTTAACTGACGTTCTGCGAGCATACATAATTTTGTAATCCCCAACTTCAATTTATCCATCTCAAATGCAATATAATCGCCATGGAAATTACCTCCGTGATACACCTGCTTACTTGCTAAATCTACAATGGGATTATCACTTGCCGAGTTGATTTCTTTTTCGATGGTTTGTTCTGCACTCCAAATCATTTCTTGTACGGGACCGAGAATTTGAGGAACACAACGCAACGAATAATATTCTTGTACTTTCTCTTTAAAAATTTCTTCTTTTGCTGCTTTGTATAAATACTCTTTTCGTGAACGTATTAGAGAACTATCTTGTAAGAAATTTCTCATTTGTTTAGCAATATAACGCTGTCCTTTGTGGAGTTTTGCCGCATTCAATTCTACAGAAAAATGATCATCATAACTGCAAACCAATTCATTGATCATACTAGAGGCAACACAACTTAAACGCATTAATTTTTCAGCGTAATATGTGTTTACCAAACCGATTCCTGCCATTACCGAAGTCCCGTTCATAATACTCAATCCCTCGCGAATATAAATCTTCAAGGGTTCGATTTTTTCTTCACGAAAAACAATTTCGGTAGGATGACGTTCACCTTTGTACCAAACTTCTCCTTCACCAATCATTGCCAAAGCTAGATGTGCTAATTGAACCAAATCACCGCTAGCTCCTACTCCTCCGTGCGAGAAAATAACAGGATAAATCGAGCGGTTCAGCATCGTTTTCATTAAATCTAAAACAGATGGATGCACACCCGAATAACCCAAAGATAAGGTATTGAATCTTGCTAAAACTGCTGCCCGCACCATTTCTAGCGACAAGGGTTGTCCAACTCCGGTTGCATGACTCCGAATAAGATTGTATTGCAGTTGTTTACGATCTTTTTCGCCTATACGATATTGCGCCATCGGACCGAAACCTGTGTTCACACCATAAATTACTTTGTCGTGAATAAAATTCTCTAAAAATCGAAAACTTTCTTGTATTTTATGCTGAACAGTAGGTTCTATGTCAACCTGTTTTTTACCAAAAACAATCGATTTTAATTCTGCTAAATTCATTTGAATATTTTCTGATAATTCCATTTATCTCAAACAGGTTCTATATTATATTATTTTAAGCAATTTGTTTACCTTTGACATGTTTTGATTAGGTAAATAAATGGCTACAAAATTAGTATTTTTTTAACACTATAAAAGTTAATTATGAAACAAGAAGAGGTGGATGTAGTAATAATTGGTGCCGGCCCTGCAGGAAGCATTGCTGCGGCCTATTTACACAAAGGAAACATCTCGGTAAAAGTTGTTGAAAAAATGAAATTTCCACGTTTAGTTGTCGGCGAAAGCTTATTGCCTCGATCGATGGATCGTTTCGATGAAGCCGGACTTCTAGAACCCCTAAAAAAATATAACTTTCAGGTGAAAAGTGGTGCTCGATTTGTAAGAGATGAGTTGATTTGTGAGTTTGATTTTAGTAAAAAATTTGGTAAGGGGTGGGATTGGACATGGCAAATACCGCGTGCTGATTTTGATAAAGCTATTACCGATGAATTACAAAGAAAAGGAGTTAACATTGCGTTCGAGACGGAAGTTATAGCCGTCGAACCTAACAAAGGAAATTGCCTAACGATAATAAAAAACAAAGAAAATACAGAGTCTATCATTCGATCTAAATATATCATAGATGCAAGTGGTTATGGGAGAGTTTTACCTCGACTGCTAAATCTACATGATGATTCTACACTGAGTCCGCATTCGGCAATTTTTTCGCATACTTACGAAAAAAATAGACCAATCGGGAGAGAAGGCACTCAAATTACGTTTGACGTAATCGAGCGTGAGGTTTGGTTATGGGTGATACCGTTTTCCAATGGTAATACGAGTATAGGTCTGGTAGGAAAAACTGCTTATGTAGAGGATTTAATCAAGCATAGCGAGAATCTTGAGGGAGCTTTAAAAACCGGAATTCAACGTTCACCCTTTTATCGAAATCGTTTTTCTGAGGTAGATTTTCTGTTCGAACCAAAAATATTAAAAAACTACTCTACTTCTGTCAAAAAAATGTTTGGCGATGGCTATATTCTCACCGGTAATAGTACCGAATTTTTAGATCCAATTTTTTCTTCAGGCGTATGTTTTGCTACAGAGTCTGGTGCATTAGCAGCAGAGTTAATCTACAAAGAACTCAATGGAGAAGCTGTAAATTGGGCAGTAGAATATGAAGAATACATGAAATTCGGGATCGATGTTTTTTCTACCTACGTGCGAGAATGGTACACAGGAAATCTACAAACTCTTTTCTTTTTCCGGCCAGAAAACTTAGATGTCAAGGAGAAAATTTGTTCAGTTTTGGCAGGATATGTCTGGAACAAAGAAAATCCATTTGTTAAAAAACATCAGTCTGTTATTAGAAACATGGCTTATCTTATCGAAATGAATCAGTAGTAAGCTGTTTTGATAAAAAATAGATTGTCTATTTCTCATCCTAATTTTCATTTTTTTGGTAAGAAATTCTATAAAACCAACTATTTGGTTGTACTAATTTTATTCTGATATCTTGATAAACAAACTATCAAACAAAATAGTTGGAGAAAAATTAGATAAGTTTACGAATCGAATTCTATGACTTCTAAATTTTCTATTTTAGAGTCCCTCAAATCAAACCGCAACATCGTTCTCACTCGTTGGAAACCATGTTTACCAGCAGCACCTGGATTCATATGCAACAAGCGCAACTTCTTATCATACATTACTTTCAGTATATGAGAATGTCCACAAATATAGAGATCTGGTCGATGATCAGTCAGCATTTTTTTTACTCTTGCCGTGTACTTATTAGGATATCCGCCAATGTGTGTCATCAAAACTGTAACACCTTCTAAGGTAAAAAGTTGATTTTCGGGCCAAGATTGTCTAATCAACTGATCATCGATATTCCCGTATACAGCTCGCACAAAGGCTTTTTGTTCTAATTGATTAATAACATTTTCTTGCCCTATATCTCCTGCATGCCACACCTCATCAACCTGCGAAGCATAAGCAAGAATTCGGTCATCGATATAAGAATGAGTATCGGATAGTAGGAGAATCTTTTTCAAAATTTGTATTTTTGGAATCAACAAATTTATAAACAATTGCGATACTTCTTAGAATTAGCTTACAACGGACAAAACTATTTTGGATGGCAACGACAGCCAAAACAACTATCTGTACAAGAAAAAATTGAGTTTTGTTTATCGACTTTGCTCCGAGAAGAAATTAATATTGTAGGAGCCGGACGAACCGATACCGGAGTGCACGCCAAGAAAATGTACGCACATTTTGACTTTGATGGAAGCTTGACAGATGATTTTATCCGTAGACTAAACTCCTTTTTGCCCGAAGATATAAGCGTTACTTCTATTCATTGTGTGGCTCCAGAAGCACATGCACGTTTCGATGCGGTGAAAAGAACCTATCACTACCATATTTATACCCAAAAAAATCCATTTACCACGACAACTTCTTGGCAAATACGAAAACCATTGGATATAGAAAAAATGAACGAAGCTGCAAAATACTTGATAAAAAAAGCAGATTTTGGAAGTTTTGCAAAATTACACACCGACGTAAAAACCAATATTTGTACGGTTTATCGAGCAGAGTGGATCCAGATCGAGAAAGATTTTTTTTGTTTCGAGATTACAGCCGATCGTTTTTTACGCAACATGGTGCGCGCCATCGTGGGGACATTAGTAGAAGTTGGCTTGGGAAAAATAACTCCGTCCGATTTTAACAACATAATTGATAAAAAAGACCGTAAATTTGCAGCTGCTTCTGCCCCTCCACAAGGCCTTTTTTTGGTAGAAGTTCTTTATCCTGAAAACCTCTTTATATTATGAGCGACAAACTAGACAGTTCATCTTTCGATTTCCAAGGTCTAAAGCGTGTTATCAGTATCGGCCTACAATCTAAAGGTTTATTCTTATCGGTTGTTGCCATTGCGGTTCTTAGCTCTGCGGTTTCTATATACCGCCCATATCTCACTGGTGTCGCAATTGACCAATACATAGTGAATTATGATGCAGTTGGGCTACAAAAACATCTTATGCTAATTGGTGGTACTCTTTTATTAGAAGGCTTTCTGCAGTTTTTTTTGATTTATTTGGCCAATGTTGTTGCCCAAAAAGTAATTCGCTACTTACGGGTAAAATTATACAATCATTTACTGACCTTCAGGCTTGGTTATTTCGATCGAACACCGAACGGAGTTTTGGTAACGCGCTCGGTATCGGACATAGAAACAATTGCCGAAGTTTTCAATGATGGAATCCTCGTCATATTAGGAGATTTTTTACGAATTATCTTCATTGTTGGTATGATGTACTATATGAATTGGACATTGGCAACCGTCGTGATACTCATCCTCCCTTTAATGATGATTATTACACGCCTATTTCAGAAAGCCCTGAAAAACGTATACCATGCTGAAAGAACTTATACGGCAAATCTCAATTCTTTTGTACAAGAAAGATTAACTGGGATGAATATCATTCAACTATTCAACCGTGAAAAGCGTGAGTATAAAAAATTTGTAAGCATAAACAATCAATTAAAGGGTACTTACCTGAAAACAGTTTTCTATTTCTCTCTTCTTTTTCCTGTGGTCGATATTGTTTCGGCAACGGCTATCGGGTCGATGATTTGGTTTGGAGGATTACGAACCGCAATTCATGGAGATGTTACGGTTGGCGATATTATTGCATTTATATCCTTCACAACGATGTTAACGCAACCGATGAGACAAATCGCAGAACGCTTCAATTCTATTCAGCGAGGGCTGGTAGGAGCTGCTCGGGTTTTCAAAATTTTAGATTCAGATGAAAGCTTGCCGAACAAAGGAACTATACAGCTCGATCATATCGACGGGAAAATAGAATTCCGTAATGTTAAGTTTTCTTATGTGCCGAACAATCCAGTAATAAAAGGTATTTCTTTTACGACACAGCCAGGTGAAACTATTGCAATTGTTGGATCAACTGGTGCTGGAAAATCAACAATTATCAACTTATTAAGCCGTTTCTATGATATAGATTCTGGAGAGATTTTTATCGATAATCATAATATTTACGATTTAGATATCCATAACTTACGTCAACATGTAGCTGTTGTTTTGCAAGATGTCTTCCTTTTCAATTCTACTATATACGACAATATCGTATTGGGTAATAAAGAAATCACCTTAGAAGAAGTAGAACAAGCCGCTAAAATAATTGGTATTCATCAGTTCATTACCAAATTACCCAAAGGTTATTTTACAGAAGTAAGCGAGCGTGGAAGTACACTTTCTGTTGGGCAACGACAGTTGATTTCTTTTTTACGTGCATATATATATAACCCAGAGGTTTTAGTTTTGGATGAAGCAACCTCTTCGATAGATACCGCCTCTGAAAAGATGATCCAAAAAGCCACTGAGAAACTCACAGAAAATAGAACATCGATAATAATTGCACATCGATTAGCGACCATAAAAAATGCAGATAAAATTCTAGTAATGGATAATGGAATGATTGTTGAGAGTGGTACTCACGAAGAATTACTAGCACAGCATGGTTTTTATCATCAATTGTATGAAGTTCAATTTATTGATGAAGAAAATTAAAAAAATACATAATTTATTGTGATCAATTCTTTACCTTTGAAAAACTATAAAAAACATTTAAAAAAATCAGACAAATGAAAAAAACAATTTTAGGATTAGCCGTATTAGGAATGATTGGTTTTACCTCATGCAAAAGTGAAACAGAAAAAAAAGTAGAAAACATTAAAGATACACAAGAGGTAATAGCTGAAACAACAAATGACGCAACGGAAACAGTAAAAACTGAGATTGACAATAACTTAGAAACTTTAGCAGCAATGCCAGCTTTCACCTCTCCAGAGGCAAAAGCATTTGCAGACAAATACGCAGCTTACGTACAAGAACTAAAAGTAGCTGCTACTTCTGGTGATGCTACAAAGCTAACAGAATTACAAGCTAAAGCTGTAGATTTCTCTAAAGAAATGGCAGAAATTGCACAAAAACTCACCCCAGAAGATGCAAAAAAGTTACAAGATTGGGCAGCTGAATTACAAAAAAATCTTAATAAATAATTTATTTCTATTTTTTTAGAAATTTAGATTTTAGTCGTTTCTTTCATAAAGGAACGGCTATTTTATTCTCATTTTTTTACCAAAAAAACTCGTAAATTTACTAAGATTATATATCAAAAAAATCTTTATGACATTAGTTCAATTACAATATGTATTGGCAGTGGCAGAGTATAAAAACTTTACTGTAGCAGCTGACAAATCATTTGTTACTCAACCAACTCTTAGCATGCAAATTCAGAAACTAGAGAAAGAGCTCAATGTAGAGATTTTCGATCGCACTTCCCATCCGATAAAAATCACCCAAATTGGTGAGAAAATAGTACAACAAGCCAAAACAATCTTGATGGAAGCTAATCGTATGAAGCATTTGGTGAATGAAGAAAAAGGTCTGTTAGAAGGTGATTTTGTGATTGGTGTAATACCAACAATATTGCCTACCTTGGTTCCGTTGTTCTATAAAACTTTTGAGAAAAAACATCCAAAATCGAATTTGATAATCAAAGAATTCAAAACCGAAAAAATCATCAAAGGAATCAAAGACGGTTCATTGGATTTTGGGATTGTCGTTTCGCCTTTACACGAAGATCAAATTATCGAAAAAACTTTATATTACGAGCCATTGGTTGCTTATATCCCTGAAGGACATCGTTTGACAAGCCAGGAAAAAATAGTAGAAACCGATTTAGAATCTGCAGATTTGCTCATCTTGCAAGAAGGGCACTGTTTCCGTGATAATGTTTTATCTTTATGCGAAGCCTCTAAAATAAAGCAACGTCCCGTTAAACTAGAAAGTGGTAGTTTTGACGCATTGATAAAATTAGCAAACGAAGGATATGGAATGACGCTTTTACCTGCTTTGGTGGCAGAAGAATTACCGAAAAAATTGCGAAAAAATTTACGTCAATTCGAAAATCCAATTCCAACGAGAGAAGTAAGTTTGATTTACCACCAATCTCAATTGAGGGATTCTTTTGAAGAGGAGTTGATAAAAACAATTCAGAGTATTTTGCGTGGAAAAATATTTTTAGAACAAACCAACGAAAGTCATGCTACTGTAAGTTTGCCAAAGTAATTTATCGTACCGGAAATATTAAAGTATAAACCATATAGAAAAAACAATCCGATCAAAAACACTTTGACCGGATTGTTTTATGTTGACTAATTTCTTTTCGATTATTAGATTGAGTAACGGATAAATCCTGTTACTTTCAGGTCTGGGTTAACTGCTTTTACAACATCTTGTACTGCTACTTTCCCATCTTTGATTGATGCTTGATGAACCAATGTGTTTTCTTTGAAGAATTTTTGTAGTTTCCCTTTTGCAATATTTTCGATCATGTTTTCTGGTTTCCCTTCTGCTTTCAATTGTTCTCGAGCGATATTCAATTCAGTATCTATAATCGATTGAGCAACTTGGGTTTCATCTAATGCTACTGGATTCATTGCAGCAACTTGCATTGCAACATCATAGGCAACTTCTTTCGCACCATCATATTCGCCAGAAAGAGCTACTACTGCTGCGATACGATTACCTGCATGGATATAAGCGTTAAGAGATGATCCTTCGATTGTTTGGAAGTTTCCGATTTCGATTTTCTCACCGATTACTCCAGTTTGTTCTGTTAATTTCTCTTCTACAGTGATGCCTGCATAAGGTGCTTTTAACAATTCTTCTTTTGTGTTGTAATCTAAAGCTAATTCTGCTAATTCATTAGCTAATTTTACGAAGTCTTCGTTTTTCGCAACGAAGTCAGTTTCACAGTTTAGTGCAATAATTACCCCTTTGTTGTGTGCTGCGTTAACTTTAGCGATTACTGCACCTTCTGTAGATTCGCGGTCTGCTCTGTTTGCAGCAACTTTCTGACCTTTTTTACGTAGAATTTCTACAGCTTTGTCAAAATCTCCACCAGCTTCTTCCAAAGCTTTTTTAGAGTCCATCATTCCTGCTCCTGTCGCATTTCTTAATTTACTTACCTCAGAGGCTGTTGCTTTATAGCTCATAATTGTTTTTTTAGTTTATTAGTATTTCTTATGTAGTCTGAAACAAAAGTAGCTCATACATCCGAAAACGTAGGAGCTACAATTTTATACTATATCGATGACTTAATCATCAAATAAATGTTAAGCTTCTTGTGTTTTTTCTACTCCTTCTTCTTTATCTTCTTTCGCTTTTTCTTTTTCTGCTTTACGGGTAGATAAACCAGTTTTGATAGATTCTGCTACAGTAGATAAAATAATATCAATAGATTTAGAAGCATCATCGTTTGCAGGAATTGCGTAATCTACAATTCGCGGATCGGTATTAGTATCCACCATCGCAAATACTGGAATACCTAATTTTTTAGCTTCTGCAATTGCAATATGTTCACGTACAATATCTACTACAAATACTGCAGAAGGTAGACGTGTCATGTCTGCGATAGAACCTAAGTTTTTCTCTAACTTAGCACGCTGACGATCTACTTGCAATCTTTCTTTTTTCGATAAAGTTTCGAAAGTACCGTCTTTTTTCATACGGTCAATAGAGTTCATTTTTTTAACTGCTTTACGGATCGTTACAAAGTTTGTCAACATACCTCCAGGCCAACGTTCTGTAATATACGGCATGTTTACTTCTTCTGCATGTTTAGCAACTACATCTTTTGCTTGTTTTTTGGTTGCAACGAATAGAATTTTACGTCCTGATGCTGCGATTTTCCCCAATGCTTCCGAAGCTTCATCTAACTTCACTGCAGTTTTGTGAAGATCGATTATATGGATTCCATTTTTCTCCATAAAGATATAAGGAGCCATGTGTGGATTCCATTTTCTGGTTAAGTGACCGAAATGCACACCTGCATTCAATAGGTCTTTTACATTTATTTTTGCCATTTTCTTATTTGATAGTTTACGTTCCGTTTTCTCAACAAGCAACAATTAAGTGGGTATATAAATTGCCTTAATTGTTTAGATGCTAAACCAACGGAAAATGGATTTTTTTAATAATTTAAATAATTGATTAACGTTTAGAGAATTGGAATTTCTTACGAGCTTTCTTCTGTCCGTATTTTTTACGCTCTACCATACGTGGATCGCGAGTTAATAACCCTTCTGGCTTCAACTCTAAACGAAATTCTGAGTCTATCTCACATAATGCACGTGAAATTGCCAAACGAATTGCCTCTGCTTGTCCAGTGGTACCACCTCCAAATACTTTAACATCTACGTTATATTTGTCTTTTGTACCTGTGATTAGAAATGGTTGCTCTACTTTGTAACGTAAAACATCTGTACCAAAATAATCTTCTAAAGTACGTCCGTTGATATAAATCTCTCCTGTCCCTTCTTGCAAATAAACACGGGCTACAGATTTTTTTCTACGTCCTATTTTATGAACTATTGCCATGGATTTAATTATAAGTATTGGTTAATATCAATTTTCTTTGGCTTTTGAGCTTGATGTGTATGCTCTTCTCCCACGAAAATGTGCAAATTTTTCAATAATGCTGCACCTAGTTTATTTTTCGGCAACATTCCTTTTACAGATTTATCGATAAGACGTTTAGGATCCTTATTAAACAACTCTGTTGCAGTTAATGATCTTTGCCCTCCTGGATAACCTGTGTGACGGATATATAATTTATCCTCCCATTTATTTCCAGACAATTCAACTTTGTCTGCATTCAACACAATAACGTAATCTCCACAGTCTGCATGTGGGGTAAAATTGGTTTTGTGTTTCCCTCTTAGGAGCTTCGCTATTCCTGATGACAGGCGACCTAAATTATGGCCAGAAGCGTCCACCACTACCCATTCTTTTTGGGCAGTCTCTTTGTTGGCTGATGTAGTTTTGTAACTTAACGTGTCCACTCTCTTGATTGATTTTTAATATTCTACTTAATTACCGACACTATGATCGGGGTGCAAATGTACAAAATCCTTTTCGGATTGCAAAAAGGATTTTGATTTTTATCTATTTATTTTTAATTTCTAAGTAATCCTATGAAGATAATAAATGATTCATCGAAACAAAAACCTCATCCTTTGGCTAAAGGATTACTACAGAAATTGTTGAAGAAACAAGTTTTTTTGTTCTAGTCTTTACTAAAAGGAAGAATAGTCTGTGTGGTACTACCTAAATAATCCCCTCCATACTCGATAATATCACCAGGCTTTAGCCAAATTTGCGGTTCTTTACCCATTCCCGAGCCTGCAGGTGAGCCAGTAGATAAAATATCTCCGGGCATGAATGACAGGAATTGACTTAGATAAGCAATTAATTTCGGAATCCGATAAATGAAATCGCGTGTATTCCCGTCTTGCATCATTTCACCATTTAGTTTTAGCCACAATCCTATATTATCCACATCATCTACCTCATCTTTTGTCACAATCCATGGCCCGAGCGGTGCAAAAGTATCACACCCTTTTCCTTTATCCCAAGTACCACCGCGATCGGTCTGAAATGCACGCTCCGAAATATCATTCATCAATGCATAGCCGTATACATAATCCATCGCTTCTTCTTCGTTTACGTTGTTGGCTTTCTTACCAATTATTACAGCTAATTCTGTTTCCCAATCCATTTTGGTAGAACCGTTTGGTTGCATAATGCCGTCTTGCGGACCACAAAAAGATTGATTGGCTTTGAGAAACATAATCGGCTCTGGCTGTTGTTCTAATCCTGTTTCTTTTACATGGTCTTCAAAATTCAATCCAACGCATACAATTTTTCCTGGTCGTACCATAGGTGGCCCTAACCGCTCTTCATTCGACACTACTTGCAAAGTGTTTCTATTTTCTTCGATGTATTTTTCTAATACTGCTCTTTTCTCTTCTGATCCAAAAAACTCTTCATCATACACAATTCCAGAACCAGAAACATCGTACCTTATTTCATCGATTACGACGCCAGATTTCTCTTCTCCTATTTTTCCAAAACGTATTAACTTCATTCTACTATTTTATTTTTCCGGACACAAATATACGGTTTTATGAAAAATTTGATTTTCTAGTTTTTCTTCTTTTCTGTATTTTAGGAGACTAAACAAAAAACAACTATCGAAAAAAAGCGACTAAATAGTCGCTTTTTTGTATGATATAATAGGTAGATAAAAATTACTTCTTTTTTATCTCACCGATATCATTTCTATAATATTCGTAGTCGAAGTGTATTTTTGCTACATTCTCGTAAGCTGTTTTTCTTGCTTCTTCTAACGACTTTCCTATCCCAACGACATTAAGCACACGTCCTCCAGAGGTTAGAATTTCTTGTTGCGACAGTTTCGCTCCTGCAATAAACGTTGGGCAAGTTACCTGATCCAATCCTCTTATTGGGTAACCTTTCTCGTAATTACCAGGATATCCTCCCGAAACCATCACTACACAACAACTGTGTTGAGCGCTAAACTCCAGCGTAAACTCTTCGTTTTTAATAGTTTTTTGCACTACATCATACAAATCATTTTCTAGTAATGGCAAAGTTGTTTGTGTTTCTGGATCTCCCATTCGTAAATTATACTCTAAGAGATAAACTCCTTTTGTAGTAATCATCAGACCAAAGAAAATGACACCCGAAAACCTCAGACCTTCTTTGATTAACCCACATTTTGTTGGCTCCAAAACATCCTCTAGAAATGCTTGATAATGTGCTTCGGTAAATAAGGGGTTCGGTGCGATTGCTCCCATACCTCCGGTGTTGAGCCCGGTTTCTCCTTCACCTATTTTTT
Source organism: Weeksella sp. HMSC059D05 (assembly GCF_001809725.1). NCBI lineage: Bacteria > Pseudomonadati > Bacteroidota > Flavobacteriia > Flavobacteriales > Weeksellaceae > Weeksella > Weeksella sp. HMSC059D05. The sequence goes on along the minus strand of NZ_KV798521.1, from coordinate 38,568 downwards.
TATGATCTTTGGCAGATATAAAGGGAATAATGGTTTTCCCATTGAAAAAAGAAAGTATCGATGCTTCGAATCCTTCCAAATATTCTTCAATTACAACTTCATTTCCTGCATCACCAAAGGTTTTGTCTTCCATAATTTCTAGAACAGCTTTTTTGGCTTGGTCAAAATCTTGACAAATAATCACGCCTTTTCCTGCGGCCAAACCAGATGCTTTTATAACAATTGGGAAGCTTGCTTTTTCTAAATATTCGATAGCCAACATCGGTCCTTGGAAAACTTTATATTCAGCTGTTTTTACGCCATATTTATGCATAAAATCTTTTGCAAAAGCTTTGGAAGATTCTAACTTGGCTGCTTCTCTATGTGGGCCAAAAATTGGTAGATGATTCGCCTGAAAGAGGTCTACTATACCTTCTGCTAACTCGGCTTCTGGACCAACAAAGGTGAGATCTATCTTATTTTCTAGAGCAAAATCTTTCATTTCTGTAATAGAATTCAGTGCGATATTTTCACCTAATTTTGCTGTACCTGCATTTCCAGGTACGAAAAACAAGTCTACTTTTTCCTGTTTACGTTTAAAATCTTCAGCGAACTTCCAACCAATTGCATGTTCTCGCCCACCACTTCCTACAATTAAAATTTTTGTACTCATTGTTTGTTTTCTTATTTATAGTTAGGTAGCGATAGATTAATGCATGAAATGACGCATACCTGTAAATACCATCGGGATTTGATGTTCGTTACACGCCTCGATAGAATCTTCGTCTTTTACTGATCCTCCTGGTTGAATGATTGCTTGAATGCCATTTTCGGCAGCATAATCTACAACATCACGGAATGGAAAAAAAGCATCAGATGCTAGAACCAATCCTTCATTTACTTTTTCCTTGGCGCGTTCTATAGCTTGTTGTGCTGCCCAAATACGGTTTGTTTGTCCGCCTCCGATACCATACGCTTGTCCGTTTGTTGCTACAACAATTGCATTAGATTTTACCCATTTTACAATTTTTTGTGCAAAAATTAGATCGGTCATTTGTTTCTTTGTTGGCTCAACTTTGGTAACTATATCAAAAGTATTCGAAAATTGGTGATCACTTGATTGTACTAAAAGTCCACCGTCTACCTTCACATAACTTTGTTTATCAGAAACCGGATGTTTCACTTGTATGATGCGTAAGTTCTTCTTTTGTTTGAAAACTTCTAAAGCATCTTCTGTAAAGGCTGGAGCAATTACTATTTCTAGGAAGATTTTCACCAATTCTCGTGCTGTTTTTTCATCCACTTCTTTATTAAATGCTACGATTCCACCAAAAATAGACATCGGGTCGCAAGCATAGGTTTTCTCGTATACTTCTGCAACTGTATCGCCAATTGCTACTCCGCACGGTGTAGAGTGTTTTACTGCACAGCAGCATGTTTCTTCGAATTCGGCTACAACTTTATAGGCCAAATCCATGTCTCGAATATTGTTGAAAGATAACTCCTTACCTTGTAAATAGACAAAGTCTTTCATTGCACCACTTTTGGTTTTGTCTACATAATAGGCTGCTTTCTGATGTGGATTTTCGCCATAACGCAAATCCATTTGTTTTTCGTAAGCTGTTTCTAGATATTTAGGAAATTCTTCTTCTATAGAATCAGATAAATAGGTAGAGATTGCTGCATCGTACGCCGAAGTAAGGTTAAATACTTTGGCTGCGAATTTTTTTCTGGTAGCCAAAGAGGTTTCTCCATTTTCTTTGATTTCTTTTTCTACCAATGCATAATCTTCTACTTCGGTAATAACTGTTACGTCTTGAAAGTTTTTAGCAGATGATCGTAACATCGACGGACCTCCAATGTCGATAAATTCGATCATTTCGGCCTCAGAGAGTCCGGTATTTAGTTTTTCGAAAAAGGGATACAAGTTTACCACCACAATATCTATTGGGTTGATTTGATGTTCGCGTAAGGTATCCATATGTTTATCATCTGATCTTCGTGCTAAAATCCCTCCATGAATTGCAGGATGCAAAGTTTTTACACGTCCATCTAAAATCTCTGGGAATTGTGTTACATCTTTTACCTCGGTTACCTCAACTCCATTATCTTGTAAGAATTTGAAGGTTCCGCCGGTTGATAAAATCTTATACTTATGCGCTTGTAAAAATTGCGCAAATGGCAACAGATTGGTTTTGTCTGAAACACTTATTAGTGCTTGTTTTTGCATGAGAATATTTGTTTTTAAAGTTTTTTGTTTTTCCTATTTATCTTTCTATTGAGAAGATTGAGCACTGATTTTCTTCACAGCTTCTACTAAAATTCGCTGTTCTACTTCGGACACTTTTCGTTGTAAATCTTCTAGTTGATCGTTTTCATCTACCTGAAATTCACCTTGACAAATAATTGCACCTTCGTCTACCTCGGCTGTTACATAGTGTACCGTTGCACCAGAAACTTTTTCTTTGGCTTCTAAAACAGCTTTATGAACATATGCCCCGTACATACCTTTACCGCCAAATTTTGGCAGCAATGATGGGTGAATATTGATCATTTTATTTTTCCAGATTTCGGTAAAATCTTTGGATAAGATACTTAAAAAGCCTGCCAACACTATTAGATCTATTTCTTCACCTTCTAAATTATGAAGAGCATCTTCTGAGAAAGTTTTTCGGTCGAGTAAATAAGTTCTAATTTCATGGTCGAGTGCTCTTTCTATCGCAAAACAATCTCGATCAGCCATCACCATAGAAATTTCTACGTTGGGTAATCGTCCATCTTCTACGGCATCTATTAGAGTCTGAAGATTAGTTCCACCTCCGGAAACAAACACTGCTATTTTCATGAAATCTATTTTTTTTTGGAAATCAAAAAGTCGAACTTTTTTAATTATTTACAAAGATAATTTTTTCTGTAGGAGTTGCCAAGCTTTCGATTTCTATTATTAGTGATGGGATAATTTTTACAAGTTTAAGCGAATTGATGAATAGAAACCAAACGTATAGTTGTTTTAAATGTATTAATCTTTAATTTATTTAGACTCTAAAAATAAAAAGTCATACTCTATTACGAGCATGACTTTTCGATTTGTTTTTTCTTTTACGGGTAGGATAAAAAACGATAGTTATTCATCGTAGCAAAAAACTATTTAATGTACCTGAAATCTTGTTTGTTCTCTATAGTTTTTACGGATGAGTAAATCAACTCTATTACATTTTTCACATCGCTCTGATGCACCATTTCTACCGTAGTATGCATATAACGCAACGGTAATGATATTAGAGCAGAAGGTACCCCACCATTGCTATACGCAAACGCATCTGTATCGGTACCTGTTACACGTGAACTTGCAGCTCGTTGGAATGGAATATTTTCTTTTTCGGCTGTTTCGATTATTAATTCTCGTAAATTGTTTTGTACTGCTGGCGCATAATATATCACAGGTCCGTCTCCACATTTTTGTTCACCTTCTTTGGATTTTGTAATCATCGGAGTAGTAGTATCATGCGTAACGTCGGTAATAATGGCTACATCTGGTTTGATAGTTTGTGTTATCATTTCGGCTCCACGTAAGCCAACCTCTTCTTGTACTGCATTCACAATATATAATCCAAAATTCAATTGATCTTTTTGTTCGAATATTTTTCGAGCAACCTCTGCAATCATGAAACCACCCATACGATTGTCGATTGCACGGCAAACAAAGTAACGATTGTTTAATGTAAAAAATTCATCTGGATAAGTTATCATGCATCCTACATGTACACCTAGCTCTAACACTTCCTCTTTCGAGGTGCAACCTACATCGATCCAAATTTTGTCTGGAGTTGGTGATTCTTCTTTTCCTACAGTACGCAAATGAATTGCTGGCCAACCAAAAACACCTTTTACAATACCTTTTTTGGTATGAATATTAACCACCTTGGATGGTGCAATCATATGATCTGATCCTCCATTTCTGATTACATAGATCAAACCATCATCTGAAATATAGTTTACAAACCAAGAAATTTCATCTGCATGAGCCTCTATTACCACTTTATAATCTGCTTCTGGATTAATTACCCCGTAAGCAGTACCATAATTATCGGTGTGTACCTCATCGACAAAAGGACGTATATAATCTATCCAAACTTTTTGACCTTCTACTTCGAATCCTGTTGGTGATGCAGTGTTTAAATATTTTTCTAAAAAGCTCATTGACTTTTCATCGAATAAGTGGTTCTCTTTCATCATAATTTATTTAGTATAGAACAAATATAGTAAATTGGGAACAATTTTTGTAGAAGAGAACGTATGAGAGTTGTTTATATCCTGATTTTTACCTTTCTAGGCTGCATGCAAGTATCGGCACAGATTTTCGGTATTGATTTTGGTCTAAAAAAAGATACTTTGCGTCTTGAAGAATCGAAGCAATCAATTGATTTTATGGATACGATTCAACTAAAAGAATCGGAAATATATTCTCTAAATCTAAAGACCGATTTAGAAAAAAAATATTATATTTGGTTGAGACAACGAGTTCGTGACGTTTGGCCTTATGTACGCACTGCTGTGCGTGAATATAATTTTGTAACGGATTCGATCGAGAAATTAAATTATCGCAAAGACCAAAAGAAATTTATCAAAAAAAGACAAGCACTATTAGCGGACCAGTTTGAAAAAAATTTAAAAAATTTAACCACGTCTCGTGGTCAAATATTAACTAAGCTCATTTACCGAGAAACCGACAAAACCGCCTATGACATTATCAAAGAATTACGTGGAGGAATGAAAGCTTTTCTATGGAATACTGCAGGAGGAGCCTATGATATAAGCCTAAAACAAACTTTTGACCCTAAAAAAACACGCGAAGACTATTTCATAGAAGTAATTCTTCAGCGGGATTTTGCTCAAGGAATTCTCTACCCGGTATACGAAGATGAAAATTAAAATCAGCTTAGCAACATTAGGGAGAAGTGAAAGATTATAAGACTATGAAAAGAGTTGGTGTTTTAACTTCTGGTGGTGATTCTCCTGGGATGAATGCTGCGATACGAGCAGTTGTCAGATCTTGCAGATATTACAACTTAGAATCAGTTGGGATTTTACAAGGATATGAAGGCTTGATACAAAACGATATGCTAACATTGGGACCTCGATCTGTAAAAAATATCATTAACCAAGGGGGAACCATCTTAAAAACAGCCAGATCTGAAGAGTTCAGAACGATAGAAGGTCGAAAGAAAGCGTATCAAAATATTCAAAAAAATAATATTGATGGTTTAATAGTTATAGGTGGCGATGGCTCTTTTAAGGGCGCTAATATTTTTCATCAAGAATTCAATCTACCCTTTATTGGTATACCGGGAACGATAGATAATGATATTTTTGGAACAGATTATACGATTGGTTATGATACTGCTCTTAATACTGTAGTAGAAGCAGTAGACAAACTTCGTGATACGGCAACCTCACACGATCGTGTTTTTTTTGTAGAAGTTATGGGTCGCGATGCAGGTTTCATTGCTCTAAATAGTGGCATTGCTTCTGGCGCACAAAACATTTTAATCCCAGAAAAAAAAGACCACATCAATGAATTGATTCAATCATTAGAACAATCTGCAAAATCGGGCAAAAAATCAAGCATTGTCGTGGTCGCCGAAGGTGAAGAGTTGGGGAACGTTTACGAGTTGGCTAAGCAAGTTAAAGCCAAACACCCCGATTATGATATACGCGTTACGGTTCTTGGTCACATACAACGCGGCGGTAACCCAAGCTGCCAAGATCGTGTATTAGCAAGTCGTTTAGGGATTGCGGCTGTAGAAGCGTTAATGAAGGGCAAAACCAATGTCATGACGGGGCTACGCTCGAACAAAATTGTTTATACTCCGATTGAGGAAGCTATCCAAAAACATCATTCTATCGATAATGAATTACTTAAGGTTGCAAAAATATTAGCGATATAGAAAAATAATATTATCAAACATATTTTCACCAAATAATAAGTTAAGAAAAATTATAACATGTCAAAAATTAAAGTTGGAATAAATGGTTTTGGTCGAATCGGGAGATTAGTTTTCCGTTCGATTTTAAAAAGAAAAGATATAGAAGTTGTAGGAATCAATGATTTAGTTGATGTAGATTACCTCGCTTATATGCTAAAATACGATTCTGTTCATGGAACATATGATGCAGAAATCAAAACAAAAGATGGACAATTAATTGTCAACGGAAAAGTGATTAGAGTAACCTCAGAAACTGATCCAAAAAATCTAAAATGGGACGAAATTGGTGCCGAATATATTGTAGAAGCAACCGGAATTTTCCTAACTCATGAAACAGCAAGTGCTCATTTAGCTGCAGGTGCAAAAAAAGTAGTCTTAACAGCACCATCAAAAGACGACACGCCAATGTTTGTGATGGGAGTAAATGACCATGAAATAACTGCCGAACATACCATTATATCAAACGCCTCGTGTACCACCAACTGTTTAGCTCCACTTGCCAAAGTACTGCACGAGAATTTTGGAATTGTAGAAGGACTAATGTCTACCGTACACGCGACCACCGCTACCCAAAAAACAGTAGACAGCATCTCTAAAAAAGATTGGCGCGGCGGAAGAAGCGCCATGCTAAACATTATCCCTTCTTCTACCGGAGCGGCAAAAGCAGTCGGTAAAGTAATCCCAGCCCTTAGTGGCAAATTAACAGGATTATCTTTCCGTGTTCCTACAGCAAACGTTTCGGTTGTAGACCTTACAGTGAAACTCGAAAAACCTACTAACCTAGAAGAAATAACCAAAGCGATTGCCGATGCCTCAGAAGGAGAAATGAAAGGCGTTATTGGCTATACAAAAGAAGCAATGGTCTCACAAGATTTTGTTGGAGAAACCAGAACCTGTGTTTTCGATGTAGAAGCAAGTATCATGCTTAGCCCTACTTTTGCAAAACTTATAGCTTGGTACGATAACGAAATTGGCTATTCAGAGAAAGTTGTGGACAGCATAGAGCATTTGGCAAAATTATCATAAACAATAATCATTCATTGAACGTTAAAAAAAGCAACTAATAAATTTAGTTGCTTTTTTGTTAATTTTTCTAAAACAATTAAATGTTTTTTTATATTTGTTTAACAAACCAATAAAAATACTGCGTATCGATACATATCTATTCTATTAATTAACACAATTTTTTGTTTGCAAAAACAATGTAGATATGATATACGAAGAAGACTCTGTGATTATACACGCTTATATTTCGGGGAATGAAAGTGCGTTGGAAACATTAATTAATCGGTACAAAACCAGAATCTATAGCTCTATTTATAACAAAGTTTTGAATCGCGACGTAGCAGAAGATATCTTCCAGGATACTTTTGTCAAGGTAATTCTTACTCTAAAAAACGGTAAGTACAACGAAGAAGGAAAATTCTATCCATGGGTTCAGCGAATTGCACATAACCTTACGATTGACTACTTTAGAGCCAATAAAAAAATGCCTAAAGTAAGTGAATCTTCTAGCCTAAACGAAGATTATAATATTTTCGATTGCCTAGGACAGTTGGATGAATGCTTAGAGACCAAACTCATCAAAGAACAAATTAATAGTGAAATTATTGATTTGATTGATTGTTTACCCGCCGACCAAAAAGAAGTATTGATTCTTAGGATTTTTCGAGATCTAACTTTCAAAGAAATTGCCGAAGAAACCGAAGTAAGTATTAATACAGCTTTGGGTAGAATGCGCTATGCTTTGATTAACTTAAGAAAGTTGATTAATGAGAAAGATTTAGTTCTAACAATCGATTAGCATGTTTTTATACAATAATTTAATTGACTATTCGTTTTAACTTTAAATATTAAATGTTATCGAATGGATAAAAATTTTACATCGTTTAAAACAGCTTTAAATCCGAAAGAATCAACTATTCAATCATTATTAAACTTTTCAAAAGCCATTCAGCCTATAAAAACTGAATCTTTACCAAAAAACATCTTGATGTTTTTGAATTAATAGATTAATAGCGTTATCAAATGAAAAGAATCGATTACCTTATGATAATCGATTCTTTTATTTTATAGAGTCTTATTTGCGTTTATGAATATTGCTTAGGAACTTCGCAACTATAATCAACTACTCCATCGACCGGAATTTCTTTTAAAACCAACAGCAAATAGTCCCAAAACTTCTGTACAGATTTTATTTCTACACGCTCATCGGGTGAGTGTGCACCATAAATATTCGGGCCGAAAGAAATCATATCCAAGCCAGGATAATTACGCCCAATAATCCCGCATTCTAATCCCGCATGACAAGCAACAACTCTTGGCTCTTCACCAAATTTCTCTGTATAGAGTTGTTTCATAATCGATAAGATTTCTGATTTTGGGTTGGCTTTCCACCCTGGATAAGAACCAGAAAATTCGACCGAAAATCCACCCAATTCGAATATTGACCGAATTACTTCACTCAAATATTCTTTTCCACTTTCCACCGAAGAACGCGTCAAATTTTTGAATGTGATATTCCCTTCTCCTACTTCTACTCTGGCCAAATTATTCGACGTTTCTACCAATCCTTCCACATCTGGACTCATACGAAACACTCCACTGAAGGCTGCGTTCAATACACGAATAAATGTAGTTGACTCATCAACACTCATACCCTCGGCAACAGAAACATTTTCTAGAGTGATGGATAGTTTTGGTTCTTTGGTCGAAAATTCTTCTATGACTTCTTCTTTCACGGTTTCGAAAACTTGTCGAAATTCGTTTTCTTTATCTGCGTTTAACGCAAATTCTACAATTCCTTCTCGCGGAATGGCATTGCGTAAACCTCCACTATTTACAGTAGAAATTTGTGGTTCATAAGCCAAAGTATGGTACAAAATTCTACCTAAAATTTTATTAGAATTTCCTAATCCCTCGTGAATTTGCATCCCCGAGTGCCCACCTTGCAAACCTTTTACCACCAATTGAAAGGCAGTTTTATTTTTTATTTTCTCGACCGGATATGTTTTTTTTGCAGTAATATCTACACCACCTGCACAACCGATATCCAATTCATCATCTTCTTCGGTATCGAGATTTAACAAGATTTTTCCACTCAAGAAATTCGGTTGTAATCCAAGTGCACCTGTCATTCCGGTTTCTTCGTCTATAGTAAAAAAAGCTTCTATTGCCGGGTGAGGAATCTCTTTGGATTCTAGAATACTCATTATTGCAGCAACCCCAATACCGTTATCAGCCCCTAAAGTTGTTCCGTTTGCTTTCACAAAGCCATCATCTACATACATTTCTATTGGTTGAGTATCAAAATCAAAATCGATATCGTTATTTTTTTGTGTCACCATGTCTAGGTGCGATTGCAAAACAACTTTCTTACGATCTTCCATTCCTGGATATGCAGATTTTTTGATCAACACGTTACCTACCTTATCTGTAGAAACATCTAAGCCTAATTTTTCACCAAAATCGATGATAAATTGCCGAACTTTTTCTTCTTTTTTTGATGGTCTCGGAATCTGATTCAAAGCATGAAAATTTTTCCAGATTGGCTTTGGTTCCAATTTAAATATTTCAGACATGAATTTTATTTTTATCAAATTTAATAAGATTATCAAAAATTAGCCTAATTTTAAAAAATCATTAACGTAAAAAACTATTATCCCATGAAAAGAATTTTATTACCTTTCCTTTTGATAGGAGGTATTGCTTGGAGTCAAGTAACAGATGTGGGCACAATTTATAGCCAAAAAATGCATCAAAAGTCTTCTATTCCAACGTACAAATTACCAGCTTTTGATATGAATTTGTTACAGAAAGAAGATGCCATAAATGATAAGCTCCCTACCAAACCATTCCGTTTTGGTAAAGAGTTTCCTGTTGATATTCAGCCTACACGAGATGGTCTTTGGACAACTCTACCGAACGGTGATAGACTTTGGCAGATAGTGATCGAGTCGAAAGATGCACAAACCCTAAATTTTGTTTTCGATCAATATCAACTTTCACCCAATGCCAAGTTGTATATGCATAACGAAGCTGGTCAGTTTTTGGGGTATTATGGTGCCAAAGAAAATAACGACACCAGAGAAGTAGGCTCTTGGCTGATTGATGGCGATAAAATAACGATAGAATTTTATGAGCCTTTTACAGAAATTGGTCAATCAACCTTCAGAATTAGCAAAGCTGTCCATGGTTATCGATCTGTAAAAAACATAAAGGATTATACCAAAGATCTCAATTCTTCTGGAGATTGTAATATAGATGCTAATTGTGCAGCAGGCGATAATTGGGATGATCAAAAACAAGCTGTAGCACTAATTTTAAGTGGTTCTTCTGCATGGTGTAGCGGAACTCTAATAAATAATACGGCCGAGGATGGTACTCCTTATTTTCTTACTGCCGATCACTGCATAAATAGCAGAACGCCCAATTGGACATTTCGTTTTAAATGGATAAGTGAAAATCCAGATTGTGGGACAACAGCACCTAGTGGAGATGGACCTCGAGTTTATAGTATGAGTGGAGCAGAGATTGTTGCCCGAAGTGCTAATACCGATTTTGCTTTACTAAAATTAAGAAATGAAATACCAGAAGAATGGGAACTAAGTTGGGCCGGATGGGATCGGACAGGAACGCCTCCGACCGAGGTAACCGGTTTACATCACCCAGCGGGAGATATCATGAAAATTTCTCAATACTATAGTTCACCGACCATAAGCAACCGATATGGTGTAAAAAACTGGGAAATCCCGAAATGGGATTTAGGCGTTACCGAAGGAGGTTCTTCTGGCTCAGCATTATTCAACCAGGATGGTTTATTGGTAGGACAATTGTATGGAGGAGAATCTGCGTGCGCAGGAACAAATCCAAACACCAAGAATGATAACTATGGACGTTTTGATGTTTCATGGGAAGGCGGTGGCACTCCTACTTCTCGATTGAAAGATTGGCTAGACCCTAATAACACAAACGCTACGACATTAGAAGTTTACAAAGCACAAGAGAAAAACTTCGACCTCGGAATTGCTTCGATAAACATTGCTAGCAGTTGTGAAGAAACTGTGAATCCAACGATTGATGTTCGAAATGCAGGTTTAGAAAAAGCAGAAAACTTTACACTAGTTTATCAATACAATCAAGAAGAAGAAAAAACAATAACCTGGAACGGAAGTTTAGAACCTAAAAGTAGAATTACTATTAATTTACCCGAAAAAGAATTGGTAAGCGGAAATCATGAGTTGAAAGCTAAGATCATTTATGACAAAGATGAAAACTTAAAAAACAATGAACGTACCAAAGTTTTTCATATATTAGAATCTCATGAAGTTGATAAAGTAACGCTAACTCTAAGAACCGATTATTTTGGAGATGAAACAAAATGGAAAGTGTATGATTCTAAAAACGCGGTCGTACAATCTGGCAGCAATTACTCAAACAACCAAGTCTATACAATCGACATTAATTTACCAAAAGACGATTGTTACACATTCGAGATTACCGATTCTGGAGGTGATGGAATTTGCTGTGCATATGGACAAGGTTTCTATAAACTAACCACCGAAAATGGAACTATTTTGGCAGAAGGAGGTAATTTCTCATCCTCAGAATCAACAGTTTTCAAAATCCGTAAAAAATTAGGTATCAACACAAATAATATACAAAAAGTATCCATTTATCCGAACCCAACCAAAGATAATCTAACCATTTCTACGCCACAAAATTTCGGAGAATATGAATATAAAATTTATTCTTCGGCAGGACAATTATTATTATCTGGAAAAGGTGAAACAGAAACTCAACTTTCGATGAAAGGTTTCGGAAAAGGTAATTACACTATCCAACTAAAGAATGATAAAGGTGAGCAAATCAGCAAGAAAGTTTTGGTAAAATAAAACTCAATCATAAAAAAACTCCCAAAATGGGAGTTTTTTTCATTTATCCAAAATTTCATTAAGACCAGCAGAACCTTGTATATTTCTCATTTGTCGCATAATCTGATTAGCTCTTCTATTAATAAAAGCAGAAGGAGGATTCACATTGTATTTTCTCGGATTTGGTAAAGCAGCCGCAATTCTTGCAGCCTCTTCTCTACTAAGGTCGATGGCCGATTTTTGATAATAATAATCTGCAGCAGCTTCAATACCAAAGACACCAATCCCCATTTCAGAAGTATTTAGATACATTTCTAGGATGCGTTCTTTACCCCAAATCTTTTCGATCATGAAGGTGAAATACACTTCTAGACCTTTTCTCACCCAAGTTCTTCCTTGCCACAAAAAGACATTTTTAGCGACTTGTTGAGAAATTGTCGACCCACCACGAAATCTTTTACCCGATTGATTATCTTCGTATGCACGTTGAATTTCATCAAAATCAAAACCGTTATGCGTAGGGAATTTCTGATCCTCGGATGCAATTACTGCCAATTTTATATTCCTACCCATTTTATCATAAGAGACGTACGATCTCTTGATTTTTTTTTGATTGACCATTTCGGTTATTTGTGTAAGGGTTATTGGTGGGTTAATCCACTTCAGTACAACGATATAAAATAATTGCCCGATAAATAAATAGAGGATAATTTTTTTTACTAATTTGAGCATGGAGTGTGTTTTAATACTTTCCAAATGTATAAAAGTTTTCCATCTCTACTAGAAATTTTTTAAACGAAAAGTATCTCAGAATTCCCTATAAAAAAGTTGTAAAACCAAACGTTAATTATGTACAAAAATTAGTATAAAATAAATTTTCTTGATTGGTTAATCCTTTCAAAATTCTTATTTTTGCATCGCTTAACCAAATCTCATTTTTAATAAAAATCTCATAACCATAATAATGCCTAACAAAACATTCTTTCTGTCTTTTGTTTTTATTTTGGCTTTTTCTTCTTGTAAAAAAGAACAGCCAGTAAACCAAAACTATCATGCAGTGCACGAAACCACCAAGCCCTCTATTCCATTACGAGACTCCCTTGTGATAGATAGCATTGCAGTTGCAAAAAAGCAAGACTCGATAGCTCAGCAGAAAAGAATACAGGATAGTATAGACGATAAAAAATTCGTCTACCTTACATTCGACGATGGACCACAAGAAGGGAGCGAAAAAATAAACAAAATTGTCTCGGAAGAAAATATAAAAGCTACTGTTTTTTTGGTAGGTTTTAATGCTTTTACACCAAAACTAAAATCTTATGTAAAAGATTATAAAGACAACAAAAACATCGAGTTAGCCAACCATACCTATACACATGCTCGCAACAAATATTCACAATTCTACAGCAATGCAGATAATGTTTTGAAGGACATTGAGCGCAACAACGATTCGATTCTTTTTCCCAATAGAATTGTTCGTTTTCCGGGAAGAAATATTTGGCGAGTGGGTAAACGCAAACATAACGATTTCGACAAAGCTTCTGCACAAGTGGCCGATTATATAGCCAGCAAACAATATGCAATATACGGTTGGGATTATGAGTGGGAGCGTCCCAAAAAAGGAAATTCAATAGACTCACCACAAAGTATTTATAAAGGCATTATGCATCGATTAGAGAAAAATTATACATTCGAGAAAAATCACTTAATTTTATTGATGCACGATAACATGTTCTCTTCTGTAGAAAATTCAGAAAAATTACGTGAACTGATTAGGCTAATCAAAGGAAACGATAAACTTGTGTTGGATGTTATTTCTAATTATCCTGTACAACAATCCAGTAAAAAATTAATGTAAACTAAGAAAAAACAGTAACAAAAAAACCTCCAAAATGTGGAGGTTTTTTTATTGTTTTTAGGTTACATTCTCTCTGGTACTTGAATCCCTAACAACTTCAGCCCAGAAGCTATCGTATTTCCCACCCAAAGGGAAAGCATTAGACGGAAGTGTTTTTCGGTTTCGTTTTCGGTTTTCAAGATAGGTGTATTTTGGTAGAATGAATTATAGAGTTTTACCAAATCGTATGTATAGTTAGCAATGATTGCCGGACTCAATTCTTCGGCTGCTTTTTGTATTGTCTCGCCAAAATCACTCAGTAGACGAATCAATTCTTTTTCGATTCCTTGCAACTTTATCGTAGACCAATCCATATCTTTTGGTGATTCTTTTCGCAACAAAGATTGGATTCTCGCATAGGCATATTGCACAAAAGGGCCAGTATTTCCGTTAAAATCTACACTTTCTTTCGGATCGAATAAAATTCTTTTTTTCGGGTCTACTTTCAAAATAAAATATTTCAGAGCACCCATTGCAATTATTTCGTATAAAGATTCTTTTTCGGCATCTGTATACCCTTCTAGTTTCCCTAATTCTTGTGCAATTTCTTTTGCTGTTTCATAGATTTCTTGCATCAAATCATCGGCATCGACCACAGTTCCTTCACGAGATTTCATTTTTCCTTCTGGTAGATCTACCATCCCGTACGAGAGATGCTGTAATGTTTCTGCCCAAGAATATCCCAATTTCTGGAGTATAAGAAACAAAACTTTGAAATGATAATCTTGCTCATTTCCTACCACATAAATTAAATCGTCTAATTCTCTATGTTTAAAGCGTTCTACGGCCGTTCCTAAATCTTGCGTTATATACACAGAGGTTCCGTCTGCACGCAAAACCAACTTTTCGTCCAAACCATCCTCTGTTAGATCTATCCAAACAGAGCCATCTTGTTTCCGATAAAAAACCCCATTTCTCAATCCTTCCTCCACCAAATCTTTTCCCAAAATATAAGTATCACTCTCGTAAAGGTACTCATCAAAATCAACACCTAAACGTTGGTAAGTTTTTGCAAAACCATCGTACACCCAATTATTCATTTTCTCCCACAATGCACGAACTTCGGGATCATTTGCCTCCCATTTTCTCAACATTTCTTGTGCTTCTATAAAAATCGGAGCTTTTTTCTTGGCTTCTTCTTCTTCCATACCGTTTGCAACCAATTCTTTGATTTCGTCGCGGTAATGTTTATCAAATTCTACGTAATATTTTCCTACTAAATGATCTCCTTTAATTTTCGACGATTCGGGGGTTTCTCCGTTACCGAATTTTTCCCAAGCCAACATCGACTTGCAAATGTGTATTCCACGATCGTTTATGATTTGGGTCTTAACGATATTTGCTCCACTTGCTGCAATAATTTCTGCAACCGAATATCCTAAAAGATTGTTACGCACATGACCAAGATGCAAAGGTTTATTCGTATTGGGTGAAGAATATTCTACCATAACGGTTTTCGATTTTTCGGTAGGAAATTGTAGACCGTAACTTACATTTTGGGCATTTTCG
This sequence comes from Weeksella sp. HMSC059D05, assembly GCF_001809725.1. Classification (NCBI taxonomy): domain Bacteria; kingdom Pseudomonadati; phylum Bacteroidota; class Flavobacteriia; order Flavobacteriales; family Weeksellaceae; genus Weeksella; species Weeksella sp. HMSC059D05. Next base: position 23,323 of record NZ_KV798521.1, on the reverse strand, counting down.
GATAAGTAGCTTACAATAGTAGAAGGTAGCAACTCTATGTTCAGAAAGCCCTTCACTACATTGTACGACGCAATTTTCTTTTGTACCAAAAGATGTTCTCCTATTTCTTGTCCTATTTGTTCTGGTTTTTTCTTAAGGGTTTTGATTAATGGAAAAACAACCAAGGTATAATCTCCTTCGAATTCTTTGCGAGTAAACTGAATTTCTAGCGATGGAAACTGTAATTGATAAACCTCTTCGATTGCTTTTTGCAAGAGAAGGTTTAGGTGTTGTTTATTATTTGTCATGATAAAATTCTAAAAATGCAAAATTACAACATTCTTAGCGGATAGTTGGCAGTTTTGAGATCGTTTGCAAAACTTTTCCGATTACTTTATCGGTCTGATCTTCCCATGAAAAATTCGTAATTGCATTTTTCTTTAGCCAAGATGCGATCTCAGCTTGGTCTAAATGTAGATTTCCGTCTACGCCCATTTTTTTTAATGCTGTATAATTGCACAATTGCTCATATTGTTTGGCAATCGGAATAACGTATAGTTTTTTCTTCAGGTATAGAGCCTCCGAAGGCAACTCGAAACCTGCGTTACATATAACTCCTTCGCAATGAAGAAGTTTTTCTATAAAAAGGTCTCCATCTATAGGTCGAACTTCTATTTGAGAGTTGGAAAAGCTGGTTTTCGTCATCGGTGAAAAAATAACAAACCTTGTCGAAGGAAATCTTTGAAAAAATGAAATCAACTCATCATGGTGATAACTTGGTAAATACACCAAATAATAATGATCATAAGAAGATTTTTGTGCAACAATTTGCTCGCGCAACAATGGAAGATAAATGGATGAGTGATAGGATTTGAAGTGAAATCCGATTCCTTCTCGTGAAGGCGCATATTTTTCTAAAATTATTTGAGCAAAAAAATCATTTTTTTTTGGTTTAGGAGAACTAGTATGTTTCACAGCCCATTGGTGACTCAGCGCCAAAGTCGGTACGTTTTGCAGTTTACTTGCCCAAGCGGTAATCGGCTCGAAATCGTTGATAACCAAACTATAATCTTTGATTTTACAACGACGAATATTTTTAGCAAAGGTAGAAAAGCTATTTTTCTGTACTATTTTCATAAAATCCAATCCACCATTTCCCGAATAAAACAAAGAAATTCCTTGGTATTTCTTATATTCAAAAGTACCTTTTAGTTGAGCATTTGTACCCGACACCAAAACATCAACTGGCAAAAATTCTTGTAGCTTAGGAATTAGCACATTTGCCCGTGCCAGATGTCCATTTCCTGTGGCTTGCAGTGCGTATAATATTTTCATTTAATTTTTATTTGGATGCTTTCCATCAAATTCTCGAACATTTGCTCATCTTGCTCGAGGAGCTCATTTTTCAACCAATCTTCCTGATTTTCATACTCAAATAGCCCTGTCTCGTAGTGATGAATTTTCCATAATCCTTTATGAAATTCTATAGTGGTAAGATTTTCTATCCAGTCACCAGAATTCAGATACACGCACTCACCTTTATTGGTTGTCACTTTTTTGATTTGTGGTTGATGAATATGCCCACATATTACATAATCATAATTATTCTCAATGGCGAGTTCGGCTGCTGTCTGCTCGAAATCATTTATATATTTGACTGCTTTTTTTACCGAATTTTTTATTTTTTTAGAGAAAGAGTATTTTTCATATCCAAATTGTTTTAGCACCCAGTTCGATAGATTATTGATTCGGATTAGATAATCGTATCCTATTCCGCCTAATTTTGCAATCCATTTAGAATGCTGTACGGATAAATCGAAAACATCTCCATGGAAAATCCATACTTTTTTATAATCTACCGTTAGAACTAATTTGTCTACAATCTGAATATTACCAAATTGTACCTTGGGAAATTTGCGAAGAAACTCGTCATGATTTCCTGTAATGTAAATCACTTCTGTTCCTTTAAGAGAAAGGTTGAGGATATGTTTGATGATTTCTAAATGTGTAGCGGGGAAATAACTTTTCTTAAACTGCCAAATATCAATAAAATCACCATTGAGAATTATTTTTTTTGGTTTTATGCTTTTCAGGTAGGCCAACAGTTCTTTTGCTTTGCAACCGTACGTCCCTAAATGCACATCAGAGATAATCACCAAATCAACTTTTCTTTTCATAGTAGTTTTAGGTAAATATCGGCTACTGAAGTTACCTGAAAGTTGTGCAGAAGCTACTAAAATGTGAAGTTTTCAGAAAAAGTGTATAGAATTTATTAACATTGATTTTAACTCTTTTACTTGGATAATGGCTTCGGTAATTTATTATAGAAATCTCCTTTCTGATATATTTCATCAACAAATTGATGCAATCTTTCTAATTGATTACGCGATAAATGTTGCCCATACCGTGCTGCTGCATAGGTAAGTAATGCAATCAGAAAAGAAACTGGCAAAGACCAAATCCAGACAGTGCCAATCCCGAGAGCCATTTCTACCGCACCATAAATCCCTACGGTTAGTGCCAAAGCCCCCGCAAAACCGTACAAGAACATGAAAAATGTCCACACACTTGGTCGTGGCCCAAAAATCCCTCGTAATTCTAACACATCGGGGCGATCTTCGTTATATTCCAGCTTCAAACTCAGTTGCGGTGACCAATATTTGGTTTTTTCTTTTCGTACCCGAACCACACTTCCTAATGTCCCGACATATCCTCCGAGATCTGAATTTTTCTCGAGTAATTGTTTCATAATATCTTCTACCTCTTCTTTTTTATGATAAGAATAGGCTTTGAGTCTTGGTCGGGAGCGAATAGATTTCACATGTAGACTTTGTTTCATATTGTTCTATTTTACTAAATTTACGATAAAAATAAGTTAGAATGAGTTTAGATAAACCAACAAATACATTTGCAGAAATATACGAAATTGTGAGGAAAATCCCGTTAGGAAAAGTTTCAACTTACGGTCGTATTGCAGCCATTTTAGGATCTACAAGTGGAGCTAGGATGGTTGGCTACGCTCTCAATCATGCACATGTTGATAGCTCTATTCCTGCTCATCGAGTTGTTAACCGTAACGGACAATTAACAGGGAAAATGCATTTTCATCCTCCACAACTCATGCAGCAATTATTAGAAAATGAAGGTTTTATAATCGAAAACGATCAAATCGTCAACTTCAAAGAAAATTTATGGCCTTAATTTCATCGCATTTGTAACTATTCCTACACTGGGATGACTAACTTTGCAATGAACAGTAGTTTATTATGGAATATTTATTACAAGCTGAAAACGTAACCAAGCGTTATGCCGACAAAACGGCACTGAATTCGTTTGACCTCAACATCCCGAAAGGTTCTATATATGGTCTTTTGGGTCCAAATGGAGCAGGAAAAACGACTTTTATTAGAATTATCAATCAAATTACCGCACCAGATGAAGGTAAAATTATCCTCAATAATCAACCCCTAAACAAAGAAAGTATTGCACATGTGGGTTATATGCCCGAAGAAAGAGGTTTGTATAAAAACATGAAAGTCGGTGAGCAAGCCATGTATTTTGCAAAACTAAAAGGTTTATCGCATACAGAAGCGCGCGATAGAACACAGTATTGGTTCGACAAGCTTGGTATTTCTTCTTGGTGGGGAAAGAAATTAGGTGAATTATCGAAAGGTATGGGACAAAAGGTACAATTTGTCATCACTGTAATACACAATCCCGCTTTACTTATTTTCGATGAGCCTTTTAGTGGTTTCGATCCTGTAAATGCAAGCATCATTGCACAAGAAATTTTAGAATTACGCGACAAAGGAACAACTGTTATTTTCTCTACACATCGTATGGAGTCGGTAGAAGAAATGTGTGATCATGTTGCCTTGATTAATCTTTCTAATAAAGTTTTGGATGGTACGATTGAGGAAGTCCGTAACCAATACAAAACAGGTAAATATAGGATTATGCTAAGCAATGTTGCCGAAGAAGCATTTGCCAATTTCTCACAACACTATTCTACCGAAAATGTACTTCAGACTCCTTTTGGTCATTCATTCGACCTGAAGTTTGATAAAAGTATTTCTCCTAATCATGTATTGTCGGAGTTGGCCAAAGTGGGTGAAATTCATCAATTCAGTGAAATTATACCTTCTATGAACGATATTTTCTTAGAGGCTGTTCAACAATCAAATCATTAAATCTACCATGAAACAAGTTCTACTCGTTGCGCAACGAGAATTCCTGACGCAAGTAAAAAATAAATCTTTCATTATCATGACTGTTTTATCACCTTTGCTAATTATTCTGGCAATCGGTGCAGTAGTTTGGTTTAGCATGGCCAATGAAGAACATAAAAATATTGCGGTGGTTGATGAAAGTGGATTATTTTTCACCGAGCTAAAGTCTACACCGACGACTTCTTATCTTTTTTATACCAAAAACGAACTAAATTCGATAAAAGACACCCTAAATGGAAGTAAATTCCTCAACGCTCTTCTTCATATTCCATTGGTAAGCAAAACTGATTTGTCTCCGCTTGATAAGCATACACAACTCTTTACAAACGGGAATTTGGGTATGGAAGAACGTACGAAAATTAAGCTTACTTTGGATAAAAAAGCAGAAGAAATGCTTTTACAAAACAAAGGTGTTGACCCAGAGGTTATCTACAATACAAAATCGAATATAAAGCTAAATGTTTATAATGTAAAAGATGGTAAAGAAGATTCTGGTTTGGCTGTAAAAATTGGTCTTTCTGCCTTTTTGTGTTATATAATATTCACATTTATCATGATTTACGGTGTACGAGTGATGCGCTCTGTGGTTGAAGAAAAGCAAAATAGAGTTATCGAAATTATTATTTCTTCTGTGAAACCTTTCGAACTGATGATGGGAAAAATTATAGGCACAACGTTGGTTGCCACTACACAATTCGCTATTTGGATTGCTATAACCCTTATTTTGGTGACAATTTTTCCTGCGATTATGGCTGCAAGAATGAGTATGATGACCGAAAATTTACCCGAAGAAGCATCCGCAACCTTAGGGGAGAATCCTGATATTATGCACCAAATAAACGATATCTCGACTACTTTATTAAGCCTAAATTATCCAGTTATTATAATTGCATTCATTGGTTTTTTCATTTTAGGCTATTTGTTTTACAGTAGTATATTTGCGGCAATTGGTTCGGCTGTGGACAATGACACCGACACGCAACAATTTACTTTTTTACCTTTGGTCCCAATGATGGTCGGATTGTACGGAAGTTTTACAACACTACAAAACCCCGATGGTCCTGTTGCCTTCTGGTTATCGATGTTTCCGCTAACGTCACCGATTTCGATGATGACTCGTATTCCGTTCGATGTTCCTGTTTGGCAATTAGCTCTGTCGTTAGGAATTTTAATTGTTTCTACCTTGATTATGATTTTTATTGCTGCGAGAATCTATCGAGTTGGAATTCTGATGTTTGGTAAAAAACCTACTATAAAAGAAATGATAAAATGGATTAATTATAAAAATTAAATCCAATCAAAATAAATCAAAAGTTAAAATCCCTCTCAGTTTCTGAAAGGGATCTTTTATATATCGATAGAATGAGAAAAATCCTACCATAAATAACGAATTGCTGATTATTATTTTATGAATCTTTATCAGTTTCATCACTTTTTCGTTCATCAAATTCTTGATGATTTTGCTCTTCTGTCTGTAGATTCTGTGGTAAATCTTCGTCTTTTGGTTTTGTTTTCGTGAAATATAAATTATAATATTTCTCGAACATAGGGGTAGGTGCATTCTCTTCGCCTAACAAAAATCCGTAAGGTTTCAGGTCTTCGACCGCATCGAAAACAATACGCGCAATTGCCAAAATCGGAATCGCTAAAAACATTCCGGCCATCCCCCAAATACTTTCTGCTACGATAATACCGAAAAGTACTACAAATGAATTTAGAGAAACTTTTGATCCTATTACTTTTGGTGTTAGAATATTGCCATCAATCGAATTGACAACAATCACGGAGATCACTACCCACAAAGCATTGATGGGTTCGTTTGTTGCCAAGGTCACCAAAGTAGCCAAAACTGTTGCAGAGAAAATACCGATATAGGGTATTAGGTTTAGAAGACCACAAAGAGCTGCAAAAAAGAAGGCATATTTTATCCCAATAATAGAAAATGCAGTAAACAAAGCAACCGTAATAAAAGTAATCTGTATGCCCAAACCTACGATGTATTGTTTGATAATGCTTTGGATAGAGCTAACTACATTACGCACTTTTTTTTGTTCGCTTGGAGGAAAACACCAAACAATAAATTTAGTAAGATGGCTACGATAGAGTAGAAAGAAAAAAGTATATAAGAATACAAAAACAGAAGAGCCGATCACGGTTGTCATTGTTGACACAACATCACCAACTACAGCACCGCCATGTTTGATAGTCGATTCTGTATTTTTTTTCAAGTAGTTTAGTTGTTCTTGTTCCGTCACATTAAATTGTTCGGCAATAAATTGTTGGGTTTTATGAAACAAATCGATTAATTGTTTTTGTAGTTCGGGCAACTCATTCTGGAATTGTACAATTTGAGTCCCCAACAAAAACATAACTCCCAAAACTACAAGAACAAACATGATCGGAGAAAGCAAAGAACTTACAATTCTAGGAAAGCGCAACTTTCTTTCGAGGAAATTTGCTATCGGTAATAATACCATTGATAAAAGAAAACCAATAATCAAAGGCACAATAATCGATTTACCGACAATTGAGATATAAAATAAAGTAACTAAACTTACCAAAACACAAGCGAGCTTCACGACAAAAGGAAGTTTCCTGTTGCGATGTCGACGAAGTGAAGCACGTGCACTTTCTTTCAACTGAAATTGTTTATTTTCCATTATATGTAGTACTTTTTATGTTTATTAATTGTGAGCTTTTTTGTCATCATTCGCCCAAGCATTAGTCGTTTTGATGAAAGGAATCTTTCTTATAAATTTATTTACATTAAATACACTAAAACCTCTACTTCTAGATTCTAATGATAGAATGAATTTCTCTTGCTACATGAGTCCGTATAAAGCACAAAAATCATTTCTCTTTGTCGCCCTAGCTCCATTGTCTAGGATTGTTAATCGCAGTCATTATGGTAAAGTGTGCATCTAGCTTTGTCGCAAACAATAGACCAAAATATTATTTCAGTTTGTTTTATTCATTTTTTTAGAAAAGGTACAAAAAAAGCTTTCAAAATATATTGAAAGCTCTTAAATATTTTTATTGATGTTATTTTTTCTTTTCGAACATTAGCTCTTGAACTTTTTCTTTATCTTCTTTCTCTTTTTTCAGGTCGAACATTGTCCCAAAAACTTTATCCCAAAAGGTGTTCGATACGCCAAAACCTAAGGTTTCGTCTTTGTAATGGTGGAGATGATGATTTCGCCAAAGAGGTTTCATAAACTTAAACGGCGGAGCCATTGCATGGATCATATAGTGCATTGATGCATACATCAACCATCCTAAAACAAAACCTGGATAAAAAGCAAAAGCATATTCTCTCATAACAAGATAAAATATACCAAACAAAGCAGCAACAATAATTAAGCTTGGCACAGGAGGCATAAACAAACGTTGTCTATCCCGTGGATAATGGTGATGATTGCCGTGCATTATGTAAGCAAATCTTTGCAGTTTGGGATTTTCACTTATCAGATGAAAAATATATCGATGCGCAATATACTCAAAGAAAGTCCAAAAGAATATTGCCCCGAAAAATACCATGAACATCGTTCCCAATGGCATTTGATAATTTTTATAGCCGTAATAAAAGCAGAAAATAAGAATCGGAAGATGTATCCCCCAACTTAATTGTGGGCTACCTTTGGTAAGTGCTTCTAAAAATTTATTTTCAAAGAGTTGAGCTTGCCCTTTGTTATTTATTTTATCAAACTTCATGATTATTTATTTCTGAGCTAAAATTACAAAAATCAACTTCTATCTACAAATTAGAATTAGATTAAAAATAAAACAGACCGATATCTCTAAGGATTCGGTCTCTATATGTTTTTATTAAATCTAAATTATCTTTTAGAAATTTCTACATAATCACGGGTAGGCTTCCCAGTATACAATTGGCGTGGACGACCAATTGGTTGATTTGTTTGTCTCATCTCCATCCACTGCGCAATCCAACCAGGTAAACGACCCACTGCAAACATTACGGTAAACATTTCAGTAGGGATATCCAATGCTTTATAAATTATTCCTGAGTAGAAATCAACATTAGGATATAATTTACGATCTATGAAATAACTATCTTGTAGTGACGCTTCTTCTAGTTTTTTAGCAATATCTAAAATAGGATCATTCACCCCTAATTGCTCTAAAACATTATCGGCAGCCACTTTTATAATTTTCGCACGTGGATCGAAGTTCTTGTACACACGATGACCGAATCCCATCAAACGGAAAGGGTCATTTTTATCTTTTGCTTTTTCGATGTATTTATGCACATCTCCCCCATCATTTTTTATAGCCTCCAACATTTCTAGAACGGCTTGGTTTGCTCCACCATGCAATGGACCCCAAAGTGCAGAAATCCCTGCTGAAATTGATGCAAATAGCCCTGCATGTGATGATCCTACCAAACGTACCGTAGAGGTAGAACAGTTTTGCTCATGATCTGCATGTAAGATTAATAACTTGTCTAAAGCATCTACAACTACTGGATTCAGTTCTAATTCTTTACCTGGTTTTTTGAAGAGCAAATGATAAAAATTCTCTACATATCCCAGTTCATCATTCGAGTAATTAATCGGTAAACCTTTTGTTTTGCGTTGTGTCCAAGATGCTAAAACTGGGAATTTACCCAATAAGGTAACCGCTGCTTTGTACATGTCTTCTGGTGAATTTACATTCACAGTTTTCGGATTGAATGCTGATAAGGCAGACGTCAACGACGATAACATTCCCATTGGGTGTGCTGTACTTGGGAATGCATCCAAGATTTTCACTAAATCCTCTGACACATAATTGTATTCTGCAATATCTTTTTCGAATTGATCCAATTCTTGTTGTGTTGGTAATTCTCCTTTTAGTAACAAGTAAATAACCTCAACAAAACTCGATTTTTCTGCTAACTGCTCAATCGGGTAACCACGATACAATAATTTTCCTTCTTCCCCATCTAAAAAAGTGATTTCACTTTCACATACACCAGTGTTTTTGTATCCTGGATCCATTGTAATCAACCCAGTTTGGTCTCTTAATTTTGAGATATCAATTGCCTTTTCATCCATAGCTCCAGTTGAAACAGGCAATTCTAAACTTTTTCCTTCGTAATTTAAGGTTACTTTATCTGACATTTTTTAATATAATTCTTTAAACCAGGGTAATATACGATAAAAATCGAATTTTTACAGCATAAAAACTCATGAATTTTATCATCAGTTTTTATCGCTTAACTTTAAATGCTTTTCGGCCTGGGTAAATAGCAGTTTGAGCCAAAGTCTCCTCAATTCGAAGTAATTGATTGTATTTTGCCATACGATCTGAGCGAGATGCTGATCCTGTTTTTATTTGTCCAGTATTCAAAGCCACGGCCAAATCGGCAATAGTTGCATCTTCTGTTTCTCCAGATCGATGAGACATTACTGCTGTATAGCCTGCGTTTTGTGCCATTTGTACCGCTTCGATTGTTTCGGTCAATGTCCCGATTTGGTTTACTTTTATAAGAATAGAGTTGGCTGTTTCAGATTCGATAGCTTGCTCTAACATTTTGACATTTGTTACCAATAAATCGTCTCCAACCAATTGAACTTTTTCACCAATTTTATCCGTCAATACTTTCCAACCTTTCCAATCATTTTCATCCATTCCATCCTCTATAGAGATGATAGGATATTTTTCTACTAATTCTGCAAGATAAGCTGCTTGTTCTTCTGATGTACGGATTGCTGCATCGGCACCTTCGAACTTGGTATAATCGTATTTTCCATCGACATAAAATTCTGATGCAGCACAATCAAGTGCCAACATAATTTCTGTACCTGCCTGATAACCTGCTTTTTCTATAGCCAACATTACGGTATCCAACGCATCTTCTGTTCCCTTAAAAGTTGGTGCAAATCCACCTTCATCACCTACGGCAGTAGACAAACCGCGCTCGTGTAAAATAGCTTTCAGAGCGTGGAAAATTTCGGTTCCTTTACGCAATGCATCCGAGAAATTTTCGGCCTCTACAGGCATTATCATAAATTCCTGAAATGCAATTGGTGCGTCAGAGTGCGAGCCTCCATTGACGATATTCATCATGGGAACGGGTAGCGTATTGGCATTTACACCACCGACATAGCGAAAAAGTGGCAAACCTAATTCTTCCGCAGCTGCTTTTGCAACGGCCAAAGAAACGCCTAAAATTGCATTTGCTCCTAAATTCCCTTTATTATTGGTTCCGTCTATTTCGATCATGGTATGATCGATTAAATTTTGCTCAAAAACCGAGTATCCTACCAATTCTGGTGCAAGGATTTCGTTGACATTATCAACCGATTTAAGAACTCCTTTCCCTTGATAAAAATCACCTCCGTCTCGTAGTTCTACAGCTTCGTGTTCTCCGGTAGAAGCCCCTGAAGGTACTGCTGCACGCCCTAAAATTCCGTTCTCGGTAATAACATCTACCTCTACAGTTGGATTACCGCGAGAATCCAATATTTGTCTTGCATGAATGTGTGTAATGATACTCATTTTTTGTTTTTTATGTTACTTAAGTTCGTAATAATTTTATTTGCATGTCAAAATTAAAATAATTGTATCTTCCTTACAAGTTTAATTAAGACGATTTCACCGCTGCTATATTTTTTCAACATCTTTCTAAATTTTGGTTGTCTATCCGAAAGATTTGATATAATAAAAAACGCTTCTTTCTGATTTTCTTCTTCTAGCGAAAAAATTTGAGTTGAGCTTATGTTGTTAAGGTATATTTTTTTTGAAAAAAATGAAAATACTATTATAGTAGCTATCGAGTTACCACCAAAGTATTTCCTGATCGAAACGCATTATACTCCATAGGAGAGCGATTGGCAATCTTTATAGGTTGTCCTGTATTAATATTCCATTCTGCTCCATCTTTTGGGCACACTATCTTAATGCCGTCTACTACTTCGAGGGTAGTATTGACATCGGGACATAGATGTGGTGCATTACGATCCCAAGCTTTATATCGATCATTACCGATACTCACAATAATCAAACCTCTTGTTCCAGCACCTTCTCCTCCTACATATATCCATCTACCAGGTGAATTTAGAACACTATATTCTGGCAAGTTAGTATTGAGAGTCAGGCTTACATTTACGCGCGGGACACAATCGTTGTGCGTATCGGATTCACAGGAACTGAAAATACTTGATACAAAGAATGTACTAAAAAAGAAAAGAAACCGAATAAATTGCTTCATATGTATGTCTATTTTAAAAATTTACTATCTTTGCATTTAACAAAATAGAAAATAGTCCTGCGCATCCCGATAAAGGCAATGTGTAGGATTATTTTCTTTATATCTATAAATGTAAGTAAGTAAAAAAACATTGATATGGCAAATATACAATATGTAACAAAAGAAGGCTTGGAAAAATTACGTGCCGAATTGCACGAGCTAGAAACCTATGAACGTCCGAAAATTTCTCAACAAATCGCTGAAGCCCGCGACAAAGGAGATTTATCTGAAAATGCTGAGTACGACGCAGCCAAAGAAGCACAAGGAATGTTAGAGATGAGAATTTCTAAGTTACAAGAATCCATTGCTAACGCTCGTCTTATAGACGAATCGAAATTAGATGCTACTAAAATCTCGATTTTATCTACTGTTCGTATTCGCAATCAAGTAAGTAAACAAGAATTATCATATACATTGGTACCCGAAACAGAAGCTGACCTAAAAAAAGCGCGTATATCAGTAAATACACCAATTGCTAAAGGTTTATTAGGTAAATCGGTAGGTGATATAGCTGAAATAGAGCTGCCTAATGGTCAGACTTTAACTTTTGAAGTATTGAGTATTTCTTTAGATTAAATCGTAACTTGCCAAAAATTTTAATAAATGGCTAGCATATTCACAAAAATCATCCGGAACGAAATTCCTTCTTATAAGGTAGCAGAAAACGAAAACTATATTGCCATACTCGATGCTTTTCCTTTGGTGAAAGGACATGTTTTGGTAATCCCTAAAAAAGAAGTAGATAAACTCTTTGAGTTGGATCGTGAAACTTATCTAGGGCTAATGGATTTTGCGTACAGTATTGCACCAGCAATAGAAAAAGCCATTCCGTGTAAAAGAATTGGGGTAGCTGTTGTAGGGCTAGAAGTACCGCATGTACATGTACATTTGGTTCCTCTCAACACTATGCAAGATATCAATTTTACACAACCCAAATTGTCGCTTTCTGCAGAAGAAATGCGAAAAATTGCCGATAAAATTAAATCATACTTAGTATAAAAGATTATGAACAAATACCTTAAACTTGTACTAGCTGGCGTTCTTATCATTAGTGGAATTTATCTTTTTACAGATCGGGCGTATGGCTGGGGCTTTATAATGTTATTTTTAGCAATTTTCCCAATAGTATTCTACTTTCGAAACGAAAATATCATCATGGCTTTTTGGTTCATGCGAAAGCAAGAAGTAGAAAAAGCCAAAAAATGGCTGAATAGAATTACAAATCAAGAAACCCAACTAATTCGTAAACAGTGGGGCTATTTTAATTATATGAAAGGCATTACCGAAGCCGAGGATAATATTGCTGTATCTGAGAAATATATGCGAAATGCTTTGGATTATGGTCTTAGTTTCAAGCACGATCGAGCAATGGCAAACCTTTCTCTAGCAGGAGCCGCCATGGCAAAAGGAAGAAGAAAAGAGGCGGAAATCTACCTAAAAGAAGCCAAGCGTTTAGATGATAAAAATATGTTTACGGATCATATAAAAATGATGCAAGGACAAATGAAGAAGTTCAATTTCAATCCAGGACAACTCCAAAATCCAAATATGCGTCATCGTGGCAAAAAATTCTAAAAAATGGCACAACATCTTATGCCAAGAGCTAGTAATATGGCAGAAAAATGGAAGAAAATCGAAGGATTTTTTCAAGAAAATTTCACCGATGGAGAATTACCTGATTTGGATACGATGCTGTTTCTTATCGGGGTTCAAGAATTAGGGCAAGGCAAAAGACGATTCAAAAAGGATGAGAAAATTAACCTTTTACATATTGCCGTTTGTCGTGTTTTAGAACCTTTTGGTTATTATCGTTTTGATGGTTTGGATAAAGACGGTTGGCCACATTTCGAGCTAATTGAGAATTTGCCAGAACTGAAAACAAACGAACAAACATTACTCATGAAACACGCAATTATCCAATATTTCGTTGATCAAAATATCATAAACTTTGACGCCTAGGGAGTCAAAGTTTTTTTTATTTCTTTAGATATTTCTCTCGAAAAATCTCTATCACTTTTTTATCGGCTACTAATGTAAAATCTTCTACATACAGCTCATCGATTCTCATCCAAAGTAACTGGTTAATATTCCGTTCTAAAACTTTTAATTGAGTTAAATTTTTATCAGAAATACTCGCTTTATAATAAATTAGAATTATTTGCTCTTCGGGATCAAAAGCATTTTGCATGAAAAAATCTTGTGTATAAAGATGCTCTTCCACCTCGATTTCCAGATTCAGTTCTTCTTTTAATTCTCTTACCAAACAATCACGCGTTCCTTCTCCAAACTCTAATCCACCACCCGGAAATTTATAAATCAACTTCCCTAGAAAAGGTTCGTGCATTACCAAAACTTTTGCATCATGAACAAGCAATGCATAGACCCGTACATTAAAAGGTTTCATTGTTATCAGATATTTTCGGGTTGGATAGGATATTTCTTTGCGATCATCATTTCTCTTTTTCCTGGAGGTCCCACACGTTTTTCGACATCTAGGCCTAATGTCTGCAAGGTGCGTTTCAAACTCCCTTTCGCAGCATAGGTAGTGAATTGACTTTCTATGTTCATCTTTTCGACCACTTTTTGCAACAACTCCATTTCCCATAATTCTGGTTGAACACGCGCACCAAAAGCATCAAAATAGATTAAATCGAAATCTTTATCCAATAGTTTCGGTAAATCGAAAAAATCAAGTTGTACTTTTTTCAGTCTGAAAGAAGGTGTTATCTCTGTAAAAACACCCCACGAAGCATCGAACATTTTCTGTTGTATATCTTCTATTTTCTCGATAGATTTATCTGCTATTTTCGTACAGCTATCTGCGTAAGCCAAAGCGAAAAGTTCTTCTCGAGAAACCGGAAATTTTTCTATCCCCACATAATCAATCATCAGGTTTAGTTTTGAGCCATATAAAACTGTCAATAAAGCATTCAACCCTGTACCATAGCCAATCTCTAATATTTTTATGGTTGATTTATTCATGGCCACTTCTTCTAGCCCATTTTTCATAAAAACATGCACAGCTTCTTGCACCGCACCATGCACAGAATGATAGGATTCTGTCCATTCTTCTATACGAATGGTACGCGAACCGTCTTGCGTTTGGATAATTGACCTTTTCATCCGAAAAATCTCCTAATTTTTATCAGCTTTGATTTAATATATTCAACAAAATAAACGTATATTTGGATTGCAACAAACAAAAGTTCATTATGATAATAGAGAAAATACCTCAAACCAAATTTACAGAAAAAGTGTTTGAGTCTACTACTTTCGGGAAAGATTTTACAGACCACATGTTGATTGCTAAATACAAAGACGGAAAGTGGAGCGAACCGAAAATCATGCCTTACCAACCGATCGAACTCACTCCTGCAGCAATGGTTTTTCATTATGGACAAGCTATTTTCGAGGGGATGAAAGCTTATAAAAATGAAGACGATGAGGTATTCATTTTTAGACCACAAAAAAACTTCAAACGCTTCAATAAGTCGGCAGTTCGTCTAAACATGCCAGAAGTGCCTGAAGAAATCTTTATGGATGGACTAAAAGCTTTAATTGATTTGGATCGTCAATGGGTTCCGAAAAAAGAAGGAACATCGTTGTATCTAAGACCAACCATGTTTGCTACTGAAGAGGCGATCACAGCACGTTCTTCTAACGAATTCACTTTTGTTATCCTAATGGCTTACTCACCAAGCTATTACACCAAAAGATTATCAGTAAAAATCGCTGATTACTATAGCCGTTCGGCACCAGGAGGTGTTGGTTTTGCTAAATGTGCCGGAAACTATGCAGGCTCTTTTTACCCAACTGAACAAGCAAAACTAGAAGGCTATGATCAGGTCATTTGGACCGATTCTATATCACACAAATTTATCGAAGAAGCGGGTACGATGAACGTTTTTGTTCGTATTGGTGATACTTTATTAACAGCACCAACTTCTGAGAGAATTTTAGATGGGGTAACCCGAGATTCTATTATTCAATTAGCCAAAGACAATGGATATGATATAGAAGTACGTCCTGTTTCTGTAGAAGAAATGTATGAAGCTTACCAAAAAGGAGAACTAAAAGAAGTTTTCGGAGTAGGAACAGCGGTTGTGGTCAACGTTTATGATGCAGTAGGGTTTGGTGATGAGCGTTGCCAATTGCCCAATATTAGCGATGAAGATTCGTACGGAATGCAACTGAAAAAGAAATTAAACGATATCCAATTCGGGAAGGTGGAAGATCCTTACGGGTGGAGAGTAAAAGTAGAAGAGCATCAAACAGTATAAGTTTAATTATTGTTTATCAGATTGATTATAAATCAACAAGAAAGTCGGAACAAGTTTTTGTTTCGGCTTTTTTTGTGAAATTTTCTGGTAGACCCTAAGTACTATAAAATTGAATAAAACATCTATCAATTCGAAACATTCTGAAGGTAATTATTAAAATGGAGGAACAGAACAAAAAACAGATTTCAAAAACTATTTAACAATTATTTTGTTATGCCATCCTATTTTCGAGAAAAACTCTTTGAGATTTCTTCATTAGTCACACACGTATCGATAAAAGGACCTTACGCATCCCTACTGGATCTAAGAAATTATACAGACTGCTTATAGCTTCTAAATGATCAAGCGACAAACCATACAATCCTAAACATTCTAGAAAAAAAATAGAAACCTTTATAGAAAGAAGAAAAAAACGTTTTCTACCTTTGTATAAATTATAAAAAAATGGCTGATTTTCATATCGATAGTCGATTACCTAACGATGCTTATCTCGATATATTCGAGCTTACTCGTCCGATTCCATCACCCGAGCAATTCCATTGGCGAATAATTTGGTTGGATGGAGAAACCGATTCGGAAGAATTCACAATTTTTAGTTTGCATCAATTAATCGAAGAAAAAGATGGTTTATTATTGACTTTTGAAAATTTAATTGCAGTAAATGATCGATTAATTGATCTTACACATGCGATAATTGTCGGAAATCGAGATTTAGAAAAAATAAATCTTCTTACCGATGATGAAAATCTTTACGATAACGAAATCATATTAGAATTGGTCAACGGTGTGTGGCATGTAAGCTCTGATGTCGACGAAGTTCTAGACGCTTACGAACATGCTTTATGCAAAAAATAATTTTATTTGCCCAACATTTGGTGAATTACGATCGCTTGTTGGGCTTCTTTTACATCGTGAACACGAAGGATTTTAGCTCCTTTTTGCAAAGCAATCATATGCAATGCTGTCGTCGCATTGAGAGATTCTTCTGCCGTAATGTTGAGTAATTTATAGACCATCGATTTTCTAGAAACGCCCACCAAAATTGGAAAATCTCCGAAACCAATCAATTCCATTTTATCGAGTAATTGATAATTATGTTCTAATGTTTTGGCAAAACCAAAACCAGGATCCAGAATAATATCTTTTACTTTTAGCATCTGTAACTGTTGAACTCTTTCTAACAAAAACTGATTAACTTCGGTGACAACATCTTCGTATTGTGGATTGATTTGCATGGTTTGCGGAGTCGCTTTCATATGCATCAAAACATACGGAACCTGCAATTGACCAATGGTTGAGAACATTTGCTCATCCAACGTTCCGCCCGAAACATCGTTAATTATATGCGCCCCTGCTTCGACAGATTTTTGTGCAACCTGACTGCGAAACGTATCAATAGAAAGCAAAGCATCAGGGAAATAGTTCTGTAATGCATCCACAGCCGGAATTATTCTATCCAACTCTTCTTCTACCGAAACTTCTTTTGCTCCTGGTTGCGTAGAATAACCACCTAAATCTAAAAAAGTTGCACCATCTGCTAAATGTTTTTCTGCTTTTTTCAACAAAGAATCTATATCGGGTGTTCGCCCTTTTTGGTAAAAAGAATCGGGTGTGACATTAAGAATGCCCATCACTTTTGGAGTAGAAAGATCAACTAAAGTGCCTTTACAGTTAATTGTCATGTTATCTTTTCGGGTTTTTAACGAATTTCGTTTATTTTTGAATTTGAAACGAATTTATGAAAAATACAGCAAACCAATTTCAAACGATCCTTGCTAATTGTCGAGAATTGTTTCAGAACAAATTACAAGATTACGGAAGTGCCTGGCGCGTAATGCGTTTGCCATCACTTACCGATCAAATTTATATCAAAACCAATCGAATAAGAACCCTTCAAACTCAAGACGAACAAAAAATTGCCGAAGGCGAAGAAGAAGAATTTATTGGGATTATTAACTATTCGCTGATTTCTCTGATTCAATTGGAGTTGGGCGTGGTCAATAAACCCGACCTTTCGGTAGAACAAGCCTTAGAATATTACGATAAAATGGCACAAGAGGCTTTTGATTTGATGAAAAACAAAAATCATGATTACGGAGAAGCTTGGCGAGATTTACGAATCAGTTCGATTACAGACCTTATCTTACAGAAGATTCTTCGTATCAAACAAATAGAAGATAACCAAGGAAAAACGTTGGTTTCTGAAGGCTTGGATGCTAATTATCTCGATATGGTAAATTATTCGATCTTTGCATTAATATTAATCCATGAAAACAAAACTGTATGAGAATTCTAGTACAAATTTGTCGTCTTTTGGTCGGAGTTTTATTTATTATTTCTGGATTTGTAAAAATCATTGATCCTATTGGGATGGGCTATAAACTCGAAGAATATTTCTCACCGAGTGTTCTCAATCTGGCAGGTTTAATGGAGTTTCACCTTCCGATTGCTGTATTGATTACCTTACTAGAAATTGGTTTGGGGCTGATGTTACTCTTGGGAATTACCCGAAAGTTTACTGCTTGGGCATTACTTGCAGTAATAGCTTTTTTCACTTTCCTTACATTTTACTCAGCCTACTTCAATAAAGTTACCGACTGTGGTTGTTTCGGGGATGCCTTAACATTAGATCCTTGGACATCTTTCATCAAAGATATAGTGCTAACGGTTTTAATTTTAATAATTCTTTTTGGTCATCGATTTATTCAACCATTATTCAAACCAAAAACAAACTATCTGCTTCTTGCTATAGGATTAATTTTATCGTCGTATGTTGCTTACCTAGGAATAGAACACTCACCAATTATAGATTTTAGAGCATACGCAGTCGGAAAAGATCTGAAAGAAGAAATGAAATCTGCCGAAGAATTAGGAAAAAAACCTTCGGTTTATGAGACTGTTTTTACACTAAAAAACAAAGAAAACGGAAAAACTGTCCAAATCAATGACACAGAATATGTGACAAATGACAAGTGGTATAAAGATGGTACGCCATGGGAAATTCTGCCAGAACTCACCAAATCTCGATTAGTGTACAAAGGCTATGAGCCAGCAATAAAAGATTTTTCATTAGACTGCTTGGGGGTAGATAAAACAGACTATTACCTCAATCAGCCCAAAGTAATTTTTATTATTGTACCATTTGCACATGAAATTGCCACAAAGAAAAGATTAGCTATCGAGCGAATTGCCCACGAAGCGCATGTACACGACATTCCGTTTGCAATTTTGAGTAATAATCCAATCGAAAAAATTACACAACCAGTTTGTTTGGTCGATCAGATTGTTCTGAAAACCATGACCAGAAGTAATCCTGGAATCATGACATTAAGCAACGGTGTGGTGAAGTCGAAGTACCATTTCAATGATTTACCTAGCATAGAACAACTATTAAGCGACTTGTTATGATTCGCTATTTGCTACAAAAATTAGTGTATAGTTTACTTACCTTGTGGGGAGTAATTACGGTTGTATTTTTTCTTTTTACGGTATTACCCGGCGATCCTGCACGGATGATGCTCGACCAAAAAGAAGATCCAGAACAATTAGCTATTATCCGAAAAAATCTTGGGCTCGACCAACCTTTATGGAAACAATACGCGTATTACCTCAATGATTTATCGCCAATTTCTTTGCATCAAAACCAAGAAAATAGCACCGATTATACTGCTTTGAGTAGTGGGAAATATTCGTATCAAACACTTATTCGTTTCGGAGATAAAAGCCTTGTATTGAAAACTCCCTATTTACGAACATCCTTTCAGAAACAGGGGAAAACCGTCAACAGCATTATTGCAGAAACTTTACCCAACACCCTTATTTTGGCCATCGCATCTATAATGATAGCTACTATTTTAGGAGTTGGCTTAGGCATAATTGCAGCACTCTACAAAGATCAATGGATAGACCGTGTTTTACTAGTAGTTACGAGTTTCGGTATGAGTATTCCCTCTTTTTTTTCTGCAATCTTGATGGCTTATATCTTTGCCTATTTACTGCATTCGATTACTGGACTCAATATGATTGGGAGTTTATATGAAGTAGATGACCTAGGCGAAGGAACTCATTTGGTCCCGAAAAACCTTTTACTTCCTGCACTCACCTTGGGTTCTCGACCTTTGGCTGTCTTTTGTCAATTGACCAGAAATTCGTTGTTAGAAGTTCTTAATCAAGATTATATCCGTACGGCATACGCCAAAGGTCTTACGAAAAAAATGGTGATCATGAAACATGCTATGCAAAATGCGATGAATCCTGTAATTACTGCAATATCAGGATGGTTTGCTTCGATGTTGGCCGGTTCTGTTTTCGTAGAATTTATTTTTGGCTGGAATGGCTTGGGCAAAGAAATTGTCAATGCACTCAATGCACTAGATTTGCCAATCGTTATGGGAGCAGTACTCACCATTGCCGTGATGTTTATTATCATTAATATTGTTATCGATTTTATATACGGAATCTTGGATCCACGCGTTAGAATTAATTAAAAAAATATTTCAAAACATACTAAACACATAAAACATGAGAAAGAAAATTGTTGCTGGAAATTGGAAAATGAATCTGAAATTTGAGGAAGCCCTTCAATTAGCGATTGATCTTAATGGTTGGATAGCGGACAATCAGCCAGAAGCAGAAGTAATAATAGCACCATCTTCTATATATCTACCTACCTTGCTAGAAAATGTCGATGAGCAATTCTTGAAAATATCAGCTCAAGATTTATCTGCACACGAAAAAGGTGCCTATACTGGTGATATTTCTGCAGAACAACTAGATTCTATTGGCTTAGACTTTAGCCTAATCGGTCATTCTGAAAGAAGAACTTATCAACACGAAGATGCCGAAGTATTAGAGCAGAAAATGAAACAAGCTTTTGCACATCAGATTTATCCTATCTTTTGTTTTGGAGAAAATCTAGAACAACGTGAAAATAACACACATTTCGAAGTGGTAGAAAGTCAACTTCTCGATGTTTTGGCTAAACAAGATAAAGAGCATCTTAACAAACTTATTTTGGCTTATGAGCCAGTGTGGGCCATCGGGACCGGAAAAACAGCAAGCCCAGAACAAGCCCAAGAAATGCATGTATATGTACGTGAAGTATTGGATAAAAATTTTGGAGCAGAAATCGCTAATTCTACACCTATTTTATATGGCGGAAGTGTGAATGCAGAAAATGCAGAAAACTTATTTTCCCAAAATGACATCGATGGAGGTTTGGTAGGAGGTGCCTCTTTACAACTGGATCAATTTACCCAAATTATAATGGCAGCACAATAATAAGAAATGTAAAAAAATATGAACAATGGTCTAAAAAACTTGATGTAACTTTGTCAAGCTTTTTAGATCATTTTTTTATGACCAATTATAACGAATATACTTTTACAATAGAACCCAGAAATCCTTGGACCGAAATTACAATCGCAATGATTGCCGAATTACCTTTCGAAAGTTTTGTAGAAAACGAATTTGGTTTTCAGGCATATATCCCAAAAGAATTGGATGACGAACAAGCAGTGAATGCGATTATAGAAACGATAAGCGATGCCAAAATACAATATATTCGACAAGAAATTGAGCAACAAAATTGGAATGCCGAATGGGAGAAAAACTTCGATCCTATTCGAGTTAATGATCAATGCATTATCCGTGCAGATTTTCATCCTACCGAAGAAAATTATCCGTACGAAATTAT
This sequence comes from Weeksella sp. HMSC059D05, assembly GCF_001809725.1. Taxonomy (NCBI): domain Bacteria; kingdom Pseudomonadati; phylum Bacteroidota; class Flavobacteriia; order Flavobacteriales; family Weeksellaceae; genus Weeksella; species Weeksella sp. HMSC059D05. The sequence continues at coordinate 1,888 of NZ_KV798521.1, read as the reverse complement.
TATTACGCCAAAAATGTCTTTCGGGACAGGACATCATGAAACAACTCATATGATGGTGGAATATATTCTAGAAAATAATTTCCTGGGAAAAGATATTCTAGATATGGGTTGTGGAACATCTATTCTTGCAATATTGGCAATGAAAAAAGGTGCTAACTTTGCTGAAGCTATTGATATTGACGAATGGGCGGTGGAAAACTCACTCGAAAATGCGAAAAAAAATCTAGTGAGTATCGATGCCAAAATGGGAGATTCTTCTCTTTTGGGTAGAAAACATTTTGATGCTATCTTTGCCAATATCAATAAAAATATCTTGATAAAAGATATGCCAAAATATAGCGAAGTCTTGGAAAAAGACGGCGATTTATATTTAAGTGGTTTATTGGATATCGATTTCGATGATATTTTGGCAACATGTACAGAAAATGGTCTGAAATTTGTGACGAAAAAAGAACGAAACAACTGGATTGCTTTACATTTTATCAAAAAATAAAACCATGTATTTTAACGTAAAACCTCTTATCGAAACAAGTCCTGAAACGGATATTGAGGTATTAACAGAAGAAAAAGAACAAAATCAGATCATTGTTCATAACGACGATGTTAACACCTTCGATTGGGTTATCGAATCACTTATTGATGTTTGCGATCATACACCAGAACAAGCAGAACAATGTACACTAATTATACATTATAATGGTAAATGTGATGTGCTAACAGGAGAATATACTTACCTGAAGCCTAGATGCGAAGAGCTCTTGAATAGAGGCATCTCTGCAGAAATTGTATAAGAGTAGAGAGGAGACATTAATCCATTACGATCAATAAGTCGTCTGAATAAAATTCTTGTAATTTTTCATTCTCCATTTCATCCGGCACGTTTTTATAATCTTCCGAGATAAACAAATCGAATAAACGATTGTAAACCAACTCTTCTTTTTTTGCATTAACGAAAGAGGAATTATTTTGGTACAAAGTGAAATAAAAAGCCACTGCCAACAAAAGCACACTTGCTGCTACCAGCCATGGCCCCAAAGATAGTTTTCTTTTTTTCGTTGGTTGATTAGCCTCTAGAATAGATTGCTCCAAATGATCAAAATAGTTTTCTGGAACACGATACGGATTAGTTGGTTTAATATCTCTCATGATTGTAAGACAAAAATAAATAATAAAGGTTTAATGATGTTGATAAATAAAGTCTTTTATTTTCTTTACAGCATGATGATAAGAAGCTTTCAAACCTCCAACACTACCACCTAAAATTTCAACTATTTCATCATATTTTAATTCTTCGTAATATTTATACAAAAATACCATGCGTTGTTTGACAGGCAAACTTGCAATAGCCTTCTGTAAAAGTATTTCAGTATCATCACCATCAAAATAAATATCATCTTTCAATTTATCTATAGAATCTAAAGCTAATTCGTCTAATGATAAAGTACGTTCTCTAGCTTGTTTATTCAGAAAATTTATCGTTTCGTTAAAAGCAATTCTATACACCCAAGAAGAAAGTTTAGCATTACCACGAAACTGATCAAAATTTGTATATACTTTCACAAAAATATCCTGTACTAAATCATTCGTATCCTCATGATTATACACCATGCGACGCACCTGCCAATACACTTTTTGTTGATATTCTTTAACAAACGCTTTAAAATCCAAACCAATTTAACTTAAATACAAATGTAAATCTAAATCTTGATAAAACAATTCAAACAATATTTTAAATTTCTAAAGACAATAGAACTATGAAAAAATTAATATGCTCGTAATAAAATTAGAATATACTAAAAAATGGAATAATTTATCTTTACCATTAATAATTATTGTATATAATAAAGCATTTTAAAAGGATTTCAGTAGGATGAAGTAGAAAAGATAG
>NZ_KV798520.1:33473-33714 GCF_001809725.1 Weeksella sp. HMSC059D05 | reverse complement strand
GGCTTGGTATATCCCAAATACTAAAGCCAATAGAGTTTTGTAGAATTACAAGTAGACTATCAGCATATTACAGAATCTCAATTAGATGAATAAAAAATAACTCGCTAAAAGAATGAGAGAAACTGAATTAATATTTAATGTAAAGAAAAACTCGGACTAAAATTAGGAAAAAGTCCCTGATTTAGTTCGAGTGTTTTTAATTCACTGATACTCAGTGTAGATTGCGGAGAGAGAGGGATTC
>NZ_KV798520.1:0-33373 GCF_001809725.1 Weeksella sp. HMSC059D05 | reverse complement strand
CCGCATTCGACCGCTCTGCCATCTCTCCAAACGCTGTATTGCGTTGTTGCGAGTGCAAATATAGACTTTTTTAAATGATTTTTACAAATAGTTGCTAAAGTTTTTTATCACTTTTTTATTTCCTACTCGTAATCAAACAATTACTCGATTCTTTTTTATTACTTTTTATAATTTACTATCAAGAATCGTAAGCCAATGTTTAAGATTTCGCCCATTGTTTTGCATTTTTCAAACCTTCTGTCATAGGTCAGTTTTTGCAACGCAGTTTTCAGCTGATCTACATTCTCTTGAGGAGCTATGCAATCTTTCTTCATTACTTCCATCAAATCTCGATAATGAATCGGACTATTCATTAGCCTTTTTGCGAGCAAAGAGCGAACCTCTCGCTGATATTGTTCTATCGAATTTTTCTTCAATCGTTGTTCTACCAATTCAACCAATACTCGATTTTCTTTGAAATACTGGGGTCGATAAATCTTCAAATTCCCCTCATAACATTGCTGATCAAAATCTATCGGTCGAATTCTATATATAACTTGATTATAATCATGGATCGGAATGATCACATAATTATACGAACGCATATCGCCCAGCAGACCAATAAAACATCGTTCATTGAACTTCACAAACTCTTTGGCAATCTGCGATTGCTCTAACAAATTACATTTAGGCAAGTGCTTTTCGATAAAAACATCGCCCGGTATTCCTAATATATGTTCTTCGATTAAAGTATCTTGAAAAACAAGATAATTGATTCTATGTGGAGATAACAAATCTTCTAACTCTAATCCATAGATCCGAGAAGCGTCAGCTTTTTTCACATAATAATTGGTATAATTATCATTAAGAATATTCCTCACCCGAATCCGAAAAGGTTTCGAGTTTCCAAAAGTGCAATATTCTATACTATCAACAGTGAGAAAAGGCAAGGTTTCTTCATCACCATCAGAGTGCAGTAAGGTATATATCCTATTAAGATTCTCTTCGATTTCGGCTTGTTCAGCCTGATGATAATACACACTCAACCACAAAGTATCTTTACCATTTTCATCTTCGATCGAACTAAAATCGACAAAGCGCAACAAATCATCATACAACAATTCGATCTTGGTTGTCCGCTGATAGTTATCCAAATAAGTATATAATTCGTCATTTATCGGATAAATTGGTTTCCTGAATGCAATTTTTACGTCTTTCACGGGCTTTTTCATCCTACCAAATTTACGGCTTTTTATCGGCTTTCTGAATCATTTCATTCTACATTTTGATAGGAAAACGTAACTTAGCATTGGAAAAACACATTTTCTTATCTTTCTTTTTATCATGACATATTTTGTCGTTCTAAACAAGAATTTTGTTGCATGAAAGTTTTACACACAGCCGATTGGCATTTAGGCAAACGCTTGGATAATTATTCTCGATTAGAAGAACAAATCAACGTGATGAACGAAATTGTTCAGATAGCCGAACAAGAAAACGTAGATTTAGTACTCATTGCCGGTGATTTATTCGACACCTTCAACCCAGGTGTAGAAGCAGTTGAATTGTTCTACAAAACCCTTAAGAGGTTATCCAACAATGGCAAACGGCCTGTGGTTGCGATTGCTGGCAATCACGATTCGCCCAACCTTATAGATGCACCAAATCCTTTGGCGCGCGAATGTGGAATTATCTTAATCGGCTATCCGAAGGCGGTAATTTCTCCGTTCGAATTGGCTGATTTTTCGATTACCAAAACCGATGAAGGATTCATAGAACTTTCTCTTCATCACCTGCCCTATCCTATTAGAATTCTTCATACACCTTATGCGAACGAACGACGATTGAAACAGTTTTTAGGTGAAGAAAAAGAAGCACAATTGAATCAGGTATTAGCCAAAAACTGGCAACGATTAGCCAATACTTATTGTGATAATAAAGGGGTTAATCTTCTGATAACTCATTTGTATATGAATCCTTCTGCACAGCAGTTATTAGACGAACCCGATGGCGAAAAACCACTAAAAATCGGGAATGCAGATTTGGTTTTTGCCTCTTCTATTCCGCAAGAAATTCATTATACCGCATTAGGGCATTTGCACAAGTATCAAAATATTGGTTCGGAAGAAAAACCTATCGTCTACAGTTCTTCTCCTTTGTGTTATAGTTTCTCCGAAGCAGGACAAACCAAATACGTAAACCTTGTAGAGATTGTACCGAATGAAAGAATTAAGATGAAGAAAATCGAGCTGAAAGTAGGAAAACCTTTGATCAGGAAACAATTCGATTCGGTAGAAAAAACGGTGGAGTGGTTACAAGAAAATCAAAATGCTTTGGTGGAATTAACCTTAGAAAGCGATACGTTTTTACAAGCAAGTGATCGTCAAAAAATTTATCGCGCGCATAAAGGAATTATCCATTTAATTCCTCAATTGAAAAATCTACAAGCAGAGCAATCGACTCATTCTACCATTCAACTAAACAAAGATATTGGCGAACTGTTTCGGGACTATTTTCGGTCTAAACAAAACGCACAAGAACCAACCGATGAAATTATGGAATTGTTCAACGAAATCTTACATTCATAACCATGTTACCTCTTGTTTTACGTTTCGAAGGTTTATACTCGTACCAAGAACCCCAAGAAATCGATTTTTCTTCTTTGATTGATGCAGGATTATTTGGAATTTTCGGAAAAGTAGGAAGCGGAAAATCAACCATTCTAGAAGCGATTACTTTTGCTTTGTACGGAAATTCTGACCGTTTGGGTTCGTCTAAATTTACGTATAATATGATGAATCTGAAATCGAATAAAATGTTGATCGATTTCGAGTTCTTAAACCATGAAAATAAAAAATATAAAATCGTTCGTGAATATCGACGAAATCGCAATAATTTCGAGATTATTACACAGAAAAACGCACAATTGTATGAGTTTCGATCGAATGATTGGTATCCACTAGAAAGTTTAGATGTTGAGCCAATTATTGGTTTGAGTTCTGATAATTTTCGTCGAACGATAATTATTCCACAAGGGAAATTTCAGGAGTTTATTCAGCTTACTCCGACACAAAGAACGCATATGTTGAAGGAAATCTTCTCTCTTCAACGTTTTGATTTACAAGACAAAGTAAGTGCCTTCAACAAAAATAACCTAGAATTACTCAATAAAAATACAGGTAGACTTTCCACATTCGAAAACGTCACCGAAACTCAAATAGAAGAACTTTCATCGCAACTTTCTACTTCGATCATACAAGAAGAAAAATATCGAACAGAACACCAAAATTTGCAAGAAGTTGTAGAAAAGCTAAGACAACTAAAAGAAACTTTAGAAGAACAACAATCTAAAAAGAAAGCACTTGAAAAACTACTAATAGAAGAAAAAGGTATCCGAACATTAGAAAAACAAACCAAGCAATACGAACAACTTTCGCAAGGTTTTTCTCATGGTTTCGATGAACAAAATAAACTGCAAAAGAAAGTAAATGATTTTTTGGATGAGCAGCAAAAAGAAGAAAAAGAATTGCTTTTGCTGAAGGATAAAATCAACCAAACAGAAAAAGAAATGGCAAGTCTTCTTCCCCAATTCGAAGCTTTAGCAGATAAAAAAATAGAGGAAAAAGATTTAGAGTTTATCCTCTCTATTCTGCGAGATCAAGCAGAAATAGAAAATCTACAACTACGCTCTAGAAAAGGAATCGAAATGATTACAGAAGAAGAAAAGAAAGAAACTTCTCACCGAAATCTTCTTGCAACATTGCAAAACAAACAAAAAGAACTCGAACAAAAAAGAGAAAATATAGAAGAGCTATACGAGATAGAAAAATGGTATCAGAAGTATGAAATATTAGAGAAACAAATTGCGGAACAAGAAAATAAAATATCAAAAAACAAAGCAGATATTTTATCGACAGAGAAGCAATTCAATCCGCATTTAGCAACGCAAGAAACCCTTACAAGGGTTATTGATGAAGAGTTTTCGAAGTTAGAAAAATCGAATGAAACTTTGCGAGAACAGATTCAAAACCTCACCGTTCGACAACAATTATCGCATTATGCAATGCATTTGCACGAAGGCGAAGCCTGCCCTCTGTGTGGCTCTCTGCAACATCCTAATTTGATAGACGATGATGTTAGTGAGCAATTACAGAATCTAAGAAATAAGTTATTGCTAGGACAAGAAAAAGAAAAAACTTTGCAAAAAGATCGTCGAAACCTGGAAAATAGTTTTTCTGAAATAAAGTTTAGAAAAGAGCAATTAGCAAAGGAAGAACTAGAGCTTGAGAAATTATTTTCGAACCAAAAAAATCTTATCGATACATTCGTTTGGAAAAAGTTTCGACCTACACAAAAAAATGATTTTTTAGCCAAAAAGAAACAAGCTTTAGAGGTAGAAAATCTTCTAACCGAAGCTACCAAAGAAATAGAAAATGAACGTTTACTGTTGGATAATACGTTAAAAAACATTGAGAAATACAAAGAAGGAATTCAAGGGTTTCGCGATAAAGAAAACCAAGCAAAGGCAAGAATAGAACTCAACAGCAAAAACCTACAACGCTTATCGGTAAGCGATTATGCGCAGCAATCTCAACAAGAAATCCGATCAACTTTGGACAGTTTGAAAAGTAGAAACTTAGAAATCGAACAAAAGCAAATCGCCTTACAAGAAGAAAAAAACAACCTTTTACCAAAAGTTGCCAAGAAAGAAGCCATGTTCGATTCTATTGCAAAACAACTTCATCTTGCCAAAACTGAACTAATTTCGATAGAAAAAACTTTGTTAGAACGTTTATCGACCACCGAATTTACAACCCTCGAAGAGGTGAAAAGAATCGTACACTCGGGGCTGAATGTGGATGAAAATTGGGCGAAAATTCACCAGTTCGAATTGGAAAAAAATGCATTGAGCGAAATGGTTCTCGAGTTGGAAAACAAACTGAAAGATCAGGTTTTCGAAGAAGAAAATTATCAAACCAAAATAACAGAACTCGCATCATTGGCACAAAAACACAAAGAGTCGAATGAGCGAATGATTGCGCTAAAAACTGAAAAAGAAAGGCTAGAAAAAGCATTCGAAGAGAAAAAAAACTTACTCAAGGAACAAGAAAAACTCGAGCGAAAAGCACAAAATTTATCGACTTTGCAAAACCTTTTCAATCGAGCAGGCTTTGTGCAATATATTTCGGGCATCTATCTACAACAATTGTGTGACAATGCAAATGTACGATTCCATCGGATGACGAGAAATCAACTTAGTTTACAAATAAATGAAAATTCTGATTTCGAAATTATTGATTATCTGAATGAAGGAAAAAGTCGAAGTGTAAAAACCCTTTCGGGTGGACAAGCCTTTCAGGTTTCGTTGAGTTTGGCGCTTGCTTTGGCGGAAAGTGTGCAAGAAAATGTTTCTACCAACAAAAACTTTTTCTTTATCGATGAAGGATTTGGTACGCAAGATAGCGAAGCGGTAAATATTGTTTTCGAAACCTTATTGAGTTTACAAAAAGAAAATCGAATTGTAGGAATAATTTCGCACGTCGATGAGCTAAAAGAGCGCATTCCCATTACCTTATCGATCACGAAAGATGAAGTAAAAGGAAGTCGAATTGACCTACAATAAAGACAAAATGTCAGCTTTATTTGGTTGGTATTACTTTTGTCACTTATAAGACCGAAAACATTTAAATAAACATAAAAAATAATCATCATCATGAGTAAAGGAAATATTAATGTATCGGTGGAAAACATCTTTCCATTAATTAAAAAATTTTTATACAGTGACCACGAAATTTTCTTGCGTGAGTTGATTTCTAATGCTTCGGATGCAACCTTGAAACTAAAACATCTTACCAATATAGGCGAAGCAAAAGTAGAATATGGCAATCCGAAGATTGAAGTAAAAATAAACAAAGAAGATAAAACGCTTCATATTATCGATCAAGGAATCGGGATGACAGCAGATGAAGTAGAAAAATACATCAACCAAGTTGCTTTTTCTGGAGCAGAAGAATTTATCAACCAACACAAAGATGCCGATGGAATTATTGGGCATTTTGGATTAGGCTTTTATTCGGCTTTTATGGTTGCCGACAAAGTAGAACTTATTACCAAATCGTACAAAGATGAGCCAGCCGCGCATTGGACATGTGATGGTTCGCCAGAATTTACGTTAGAAAAAGCAGATAAAACCGATCGTGGAACAGAAATCATTTTGCATATCGCAGAAGATTCTAAAGAATTTTTAGAAGAATGGAAGATTAATGAACTGTTGCATAAATACAACAAATTCATGCCAATCCCGATAAAGTTCGGTACGAAAAAAGAAACGCTTCCTTTACCAGAAGATGCTGCAGAAGATGCAAAACCAGAGGAAATAGAAGTAGACAATATCATCAACAATACGCAACCCGCCTGGACCAAATCTCCGTCGGAACTAACCGATGAAGATTATCTTGCGTTTTACAGAGAATTGTATCCAATGCAATTTGAGGAGCCATTGTTCCATATTCACCTCAATGTCGATTATCCGTTTAATTTAACTGGGATTTTATTTTTCCCGAAATTAGGCAACAACATCAATCTAGATAAAGACAGAATACAATTATATCAAAATCAAGTATTTGTAACAGATGAAGTCAATGGGATAGTTCCCGATTTCTTGATGTTGCTACGCGGAGTAATCGATTCGCCAGATATCCCACTAAATGTCTCTCGTTCTTACCTACAAGCAGATGGAGCGGTGAAAAAAATATCGGCGCATATCACCAAAAAAGTTGCTGATAAAATGAGTTCTTTGATCACTCAAAACCGAGAAGATTACGAGAAAAAGTGGAACGATATAAAAGTAGTGATAGAATATGGTATGATTTCGGAAGATAAATTCTTCGAAAAATCTGACAAATTTGCTCTTTATCCTACCGTTGATGGAAAATATTTTACGTGGACAGAGCTATCAGACACCATAAAAGATCATCAAACCAATAAAGATGGCAACATGGTGGTTCTTTACACGACCGATGTCAATGGACAAGATCAATACATCCAGATTGCGAAAGAGAAAGGCTACGAAGTAATTATTCTCGATTCACCAATTGCTGCACATCTCATCCAAAAATTAGAATCTTCGAAAGAAAAAGTAAGTTTTGCACGAGTAGATGCAGATCATATCAATAAGTTGATCGACAAAGATGAAGTGAAAATCTCTAAGCTTTCTGATGAACAAAAAGAGAGTCTGAAAACCCAAATTACAGAGGGAATCGATAACAAATCGTACACCGTACAATTAGAAGATTTATCGGAAACCGATGCCCCATTCATCCTCACCCAATCAGAATTTATGCGCCGCATGAAAGATATGCAAGCTACAGGTGCAGCCGGTATGTTTGGCATGGGTAACTTCCCAGAAATGTACAATTTGGTAGTGAATACCAACTCTGCTTTGGCCAATGAAATTTTGACTAAAGAAAATACAGAAGAAAAAAACAGCTTGATTCTTCAGGCATTGGATTTGGCAAAATTGTCGCAAGGTTTGCTCAAAGGAAAAGAACTGACCGAGTTTATAAACCGTAGCTTCAAAAATCTATAAAAAAACAAGCCTTAAAGGATCATATCAAATAACCTAAACCGTTTCGGAGTTGCGAAGCGGTTTTTTTTGTACCTTTCGGTAGAATATTTTGGTATGAAAAGACTTTTGGTTTTGAGTTGTTTCTTCATCTCTCTGATTTGTTGTGCACAGAAAGAGAACAATACAACAGCTTTCGATTGGATCAATTCGAAATCGTTAACCGTTGATGAAGCTCGAAACTTTTATCAACTAAAAAATAATACCATCGAAAAAATAAGCAATCATCAAATTGTTGCGACATTTACTAACCAAAATAATCTTAGCAATCTCAATGTGCAAAGCTCGTTGTTGGTTACGGTTATTGCCAATCATCAAACCTTGTATTTGCTCGATAATAATTTATCGCCTATCCAAGATCCGATTTCGTTGAATTCACCCGATTATTTTTTGACTTTGGTCGGCGTAATGGATAATAACTTTCTGGTAGCGTACGATATTTTTACTCATAAACTACTACAAATCAATTATCAGAGTAGTAAAATCATCAACAGTTCTTCTATATTAACGATGCTGAAAGAAGACGAACAATTGATAAAATTATATTATCACCTCAAAAAAATATACCTCTTAACCGATCAGTCGCTATATGTTTTTGATGATTATCTTACCTATCAGAAAAAAATAAATTTACCTACATACTCGAAAATTGTTATGGTAGGAAATGCTTTTTTGTATGGGACGAAAAATGAAATATTTCTTTCTCGTCTAGACCAAACAGAACCTCAGGTAGTATACGAAGGAAATTGGTCTGACTTTGCAGCAAACAGCCGTGAACTTTTTGTGCAAAATGATAAGGATACGTATATTTACACGCTAAAAGAAAAATAGAATGCATATTGCTATTGCAGGAAATATTGGAGCTGGAAAAACCACCCTCACCAAGTTATTAGCGAAACAATACAATTGGACCGCACAGTTCGAAGATGTTGATCACAACCCCTACTTAGATGATTTCTATAACGACATGGCCAAGTGGTCGTTTAACCTACAAATTTATTTTTTAGGAAGTCGTTTCCAACAAGTAAAAGAAATAAGAGAAAGTGGGCTAAACATTATTCAGGATCGAACGATTTATGAAGATGCACATATTTTTGCGAGCAACCTAAAAGATATGGGTTTGCTAAGCACACGCGATTATGAGAATTATTTACGTGTTTTTAATTTGATGACTTCTTTTGTAAAAGCTCCCGATTTGCTGATTTACCTCAAAGCATCGATACCGACATTGGTAGCACAAATCCAAAAAAGAGGACGCGAATACGAAAGCTCTATCAGCATCGATTATCTGAATCGATTGAACGAAAAATACAACAAATGGATCGATAATTATACCGAAGGAAAACTTTTGGTAATTGATGTGGATAATTTAGATTTTGTGAAAAACCCCGAAGATTTAGGCTTCATATTCAACAAAGTAGAAGGAGAAATTCACGGTCTCTTTTAATCACACAATAAAAAAATATAAACAACGTATAAGAGCGGCAATTTTTCATCAAAATTCGACCGCCTTTTTTATCTTATGGAAACGAAAAATATAGCAAAAGGTGTGCTGCTTGTTGCCCTAGGTTCTAGCGCATACGGAATGTTGGCTACTATTGTAAAACTAGCCTACGGAGAAGGTTACACCACAGCAGAAGTTACGACTTCTCAGTTTACCTTGGGACTTTTGGGTCTGATAATTCTCAATATCATCAACCGAAAAAAACTAAAGCCAATCCAGAAAGGCGACACAACCAAATTATTAATTTTTGGTTCTTCAATGGGTTTTACCAGTTTATTCTATTATCTATCGGTACAATATATCAATGTATCTATCGGGATTGTTTTGTTGATGCAGTCTGTATGGATAAGCATCGTAATCGAAAGTTTTCTAGATAAAGTCTTGCCTTCTGCTCGAAAAATTTTAGCAACGATAATGGTTCTTTTCGGCACCTTATTGGCCACAAACGTTTTCAATCAATCGATAGATTTGGATATTCGTGGAGTTTTTTGGGGTTTCTTAGCGGCTTGTTCTTTCTCTACAACCATGTTTGTATCCAACAGAATTGCTACATATTTACCCAACACGCAAAAATCCCTTTTCATGCTTTTGGGAGGAGCCATCGTAGTTGGAGCATTCTTATTCTTTTCTCAAATAGGTCCTTATTATTTTGATGGCCTGAAATCTTTCTACAACCTCTTCTCATCAAACACAGAAGGAATCAGCGCTTTCGATGCTAGTATTTTCTTAAGGTACGGATTATTTTTATCTCTTTTTGGGACTATTTTACCGCCATTGTTGCTAACAGCTGGTTTTCCTAATACTGGACTTGGATTAGGTAGTATTGTTTCCTCTATCGAGTTACCCGTTTCGGTATTGTTTGCTTTTTTCCTTCTCAATGAAAAGGTAGAATGGATTCAATGGTTAGGCATTGCATGTATCCTTGGCGCAGTTTTTTACATGAATGCTAACCAATTAAAATCCTCACACTCTAAAATTTCTTAGTTATTTATCCCAACATCCGAATGGCTGTTTTTAGTGCACTGATAAATATGTCGACTTCTTCTTTTGTATTGTAAACAGCAAAGGAAACCCGTACAGTACCAGGGATATCATAGAAACACATAATTGGTTGGGCACAATGGTGACCAGTTCTCACTGCTACTCCTTTCTTGTCGAGGATCATTCCGACGTCTGATGAGTGAGCACCATCCAGCTTTAGGTTAAACGAGATTGCGCCTGCATGCTCTTGGTTTTCTCCATAAATTTCTACCTCATCTATTTTTTGTAGTTCAGCCATGCAATAGGCTAATAGATCATATTCGTGTGCTTGAATATTTTCTATACCAAGCGAGTTTATAAAATCTACCGCTTCTCCTAAACCTATAATTCCCGCAATATCTGGCGTACCGGCTTCGAATTTAAAGGGTAAACATGCATAGGTAGATTTTTCCATCGATACATCACGTATCATTTCTCCTCCTCCATGAAAAGGCGGCATTGCATTCAGGATTTCTTCTTTCCCGTACAAAACGCCAATACCAGTAGGGCCGTACATCTTGTGGCCAGAGAATACAAAAAAATCACAATCCATTTTTTGTACATCTATCTTGGTATGAGGTACTGATTGTGCACCATCAATCAATACTTTTGCTCCTTTTGCATGTGCTTTTTCAATAATTTTTTGAATTGGATTCACTATTCCTAAGGCATTCGATACTTGATTAACTGCTACCAAACGTGTTTTATCGGTAAGCAACGTATCTAGATTCGTCAGATCTAGACCTCCTTCTTTTTTAAGCGGAATATATTTGAGTATCAACCCTTTTCTTTCTGCTAATAACTGCCAAGGAACGATATTCGAATGATGTTCTATCTCGGTAATAAGAATCTCATCTTCTGTTTGTAATGTTTCGCCAAATGAATAGGCTACCAAATTAATTGCTTCGGTAGTTCCGCGCGTAAAAATTACTTCATGTTCGTTTTTAGCATTGATAAATTTTTGAATTTTTCTACGGGCTTCCTCCATTTTATCGGTTGCTTCTTGACTCAATGTATGGATTCCGCGATGCACATTGGCATTATAATGTTTATAGTAATATTCGATGGCTTCGATTACTTGAATCGGTTTCTGAGAAGTTGCTCCATTATCGAAATAAACAAGAGGTTCTCCGTTTACTTTTCTCGATAAAATAGGAAACTGTTTTCTTATTTGTGTAATATCCATATTCTCTTTGTTTGTGTTATTGAATAAAATAAGTTGTAAGAAATTCATCCTACAACCTATTTTTAATAATTATACTATCGTATCTGATATAGTTTACTTTTCTTACAAATCAAAATCAATACTCACACCTAACTTATTAGCTACCAGCTGATTTACTTTTGCTGTTACTTGAGGTATAGTAACATGTTGCAAAGCATCTGCCGCAAATGCATACAACAAAAGTGCTTGCGCTACTTCTTTTCCGATACCACGTTGTTGCATATAGAACATCGCATCTTCATCCAATTGCCCTACCGTACATCCGTGCGAACATTTTACATCATCTGCAAAAATCTCTAATTGTGGTTTCGTATCGATGCTTGCCGAATCTGATAAAAGTACGTTGTTATTTTGCTGGAAAGCATTTAGTTTTTGAGCTTCTTTATGAACATAAATTTTACCATTAAAAACTCCATGCGCTTCATCTGCATAGATTCCTTTATACAATTCGTGCGATTCGCAATTCGGGTAATTATGTACTACCAATGTGTGATGATCGACATGTTGCTTTTTATCGATTATGGTAACCCCATCTAAGATAGAGTTGCAGTTTTCACCATTTTGATAGAAATTCAAATTATTTCTTACGATTTTCCCACCAAAAGCAAATGTAAAAACAGAGGCTCTAGAGTCTCTTTCTTGGTTGATGTAAACATTATCTATTAACGATACATTGTCCGAGTCATTCTGGAATTTGTGTATTTGTACTTCGGCATTTTTCCCAACATTTACTTCTGTTACTGCGTTTGTTAGGTTTGCAACTCCGTCTAAGGTTTGGTGACATTCGATAATTTGTGCTTGTGCATTATCTCCTATAACAATTAGATTTCTTGGCTGATACATCACTTCTTGTAATACGCCTGTTGAGAAATAAACCACCTGAATAGGCTTAGATAGAATCGTATTATTGGGTACATATATAAATGCTCCATCTCTTGCAAAGGCAGTATTTAATGCTGTAAAGCTCTCGTCTTTTGCTGCAATCTTACCAAAATAATTTTCGATAACAGAATGATGTACAGAATTATTCAGGGCACTAGACAGTACACAGATATCTGCTTCATCGTGGGTTGTATTCGACAAGAAGGATGAATATTTACCATTGATAAATACAATGAGATACGTATCTATATCGTTGATTAAGTATTTTTTGATGTCTTTATACTCTAAACCAACTTCAGTTTCTGGAAATAATTTGTAATCTACCTTTAGGATAGGAGCAAGATTGGTGTATTTCCATTCTTCGTCTTTGCGTTTTGGGAATCCTTTTTCTTTGAAAACCTCAATAGCATGTTGACGGAGTTCCTCGATATTTTTATGACTTTTATTTTTCTCGTCGAAAACCAAATGACGTGCTAATAAATTTTCTTTTAAATCAATCATTTTCAAGTTGTGTATTTTTTATACAGGGACAAAATCGGTTGTTCTCTACAACACGAATCTTAGGCGCTAGGTTAGACTCCTGCCTCCTCTTTTACCCAATCATATCCTTTTTCTTCTAACTCTAATGCGAGTTCTTTGCTTCCCGATTTGATGATTTTACCATCTGCTAATACGTGTACAAAATCGGGTACGATATAATCTAATAAACGCTGATAATGCGTAATTAACAACACACCATTATGTTCATTTCTATAAGCATTTACACCGTCTGCAACAATTCGCAATGCATCGATATCCAAACCAGAATCTGTCTCATCCAAGATGGCCAATTTTGGGTTGAGCATCAACATCTGAAATATCTCGTTTCGTTTCTTTTCTCCTCCAGAAAAACCTTCGTTCAATGAACGCGACAAGAAGTCTTTTTTGATGTTTAATAACTCTGCTTTTTCTCTGATCATTTTCAACATCTCAGACGCACCCATTTCTTCTAATCCTTGTGCTTTTCTAGTTTCGTTGATCGATGTTTTGATAAAATTAGAAACCGATACACCTGGGATTTCGATAGGATACTGGAAAGACATAAAAATCCCTTTATGTGCACGTTCTTCTGGCGCCATTTCTAGAATTTCTTCATCATTGAAGAGAATTTCACCTGCAGTAACTTCATAATCTTCTTTACCTGCAATCACAGAAGAAAGTGTAGATTTTCCTGCACCATTTGGTCCCATAATTGCATGTACTTCTCCTGGTTTTATTTGCAAGTTTAGCCCTTTGATAATTTCTTTGTCGCTATCTGCAATCTTAGCGTGTAAATTTTTTATATCTAACAACATGATTTTTTTCTTTTGTTTTTTTTATTACGGATAATCGCTTAGGATTATAGTGATCTTTCTATTCTTAATCTTTTAATTCTTTGGATAGATTAATTTACCCTACAGATCCTTCTAAAGATATTTCTAATAATTTTTTAGCTTCTACAGCAAATTCCATGGGTAATTTATCCAATACTTCTCGACTGAATCCATTCACAATCAATGCGATTGCTTTTTCGGTATCTATTCCTCGTTGGTTACAATAGAACAACTGATCTTCACCAATTTTAGAAGTCGTTGCTTCGTGTTCTAATTTTGCGGTAGAATTCTCCATTTCGATATAAGGGAAAGTATGTGCACCACACTCATTCCCCATTAACAATGAGTCACATTGCGTGAAATTTCTTGCTCCTGAAGCATTTTTATTTATTTTCACCAACCCACGATACGAGTTTTGCGAACGTCCGGCCGAAATACCCTTCGAAATAATAGTCGAACGAGTATTTTTACCGATATGATACATTTTGGTCCCTGTATCGGCCTGTTGATAATTATTGGTTACCGCAATAGAATAGAACTCTCCGACAGAGTTATCTCCCTTCAGAATACATGATGGATATTTCCATGTAACAGCTGAACCAGTTTCTACTTGTGTCCAAGAAACCTTTGCGTTTTTCTCACAGACAGCACGTTTTGTTACAAAGTTAAAAACACCTCCTTTACCATGTTCATCTCCAGGATACCAGTTTTGTACAGTTGAGTATTTTATTTCGGCATCTTCCATCACAATAAGCTCTACAACTGCTGCATGCAATTGATTTTCATCACGCATGGGTGCCGTACATCCTTCTAAATATGATACATAAGATCCTTCGTCTGCAATTAGTAAGGTACGTTCGAACTGACCTGTACCTGCTGAGTTGATACGGAAATAAGTCGACAATTCCATAGGACAACGAACGCCTTTCGGGATATAACAGAACGATCCGTCTGAGAACACTGCCGAATTCAGCGCTGCATAAAAATTATCGGTAGGAGGAACAACTTTACCTATATATTTTCTCACCAATTCTGGATGTTCTTTGATGGCTTCTGAAATCGACATAAAAATAATTCCTTTTTCTGCCAACGTTTCTTGGAAAGTAGTTTTCACCGAAACCGAATCAATTACCGCATCGATCGCTACTCCAGTCAATCTTTTTTGCTCGTCTAATGAAATCCCTAATCGTTCGAATGTTCTTAACAATTCTGGATCTACTTCATCTAGACTTGCTAATTCTTTTTTTACTTTTGGTGCCGCATAATAGCGTATCGCCTGGAAGTCTGGTTTCTCGTAATGAATATTCGCCCATTCTGGTTCTGTCATTTTTTGCCACGCACGGAAAGCTTCTAATCGCCACTCTGTCATCCATTCTGGCTCTTCTTTTTTCTTCGAAATGGCGCGCACAATATCTTCATTTAGCCCTATTGGGAAATCTTCATATTCCATTTCCGTTTCCCAACCAAACTCATACTCTCTTGGCTTGGCTAAGTCTTCACGTAAATCGTCTTCTGTATATTTTGTATTGCTCATTTTTCTTAATTTCTATGCTTCAACATGCGTTATTGCATTTTCCTATATTAATTTTTTTATCTTTTGGCAGGATGTGGTGTTTCGTTTGTTTCTAAAATATATATATCCTACCGAAAATTAGGTTACACGGCAAAACTTTCCCCGCAACCACAAGTTCTATTTGCATTAGGATTGTTGAATACAAATCCCTTTCCGTTCAATCCTCCCGAATACTCAAGTGTCATACCTACCAAGTACAGGTATGATTTTTTGTCTACTACTACGCGTACACCATTGTCCTCGAATATCTTGTCCTCGTCTTTTGTCTCTTTATCAAAAGACAAATTATACGACAGTCCAGAGCAACCACCGCTGGTAACACCTACACGTACAAAAGACTCTTGTATCGATGAACCCTCTTCTTGCAATAGGGCAATAATTTTATTTTTTGCTTCGTCGGTTATTTTGATCATTTTTTTATTTAGATTGATTTAATGCAAAGATAAGGTTTATTCATCGTTAAACCATGATTCTATTATAAATAATAACAATGCTTTAACTTATAAAATCGATTAATGGAAACCTAATTTCTCGCGTGTTCTTTGTAATACTTTTTGGGCTACTTCTTTTGCTTGTGTTGCTCCTTTTTCTAGGAGTTGATCCAAGGTTGCTTGGTCATTGATCAGTGTATGGAACTTTTCGCGTGCTTCTCCATAATTTTCAAGAATCAACTCGTACAAGGCTTGTTTTGCGTGTCCATAACCGTAACCGCCTTTCTGATAGTTTTCACGCATTTCTGCTAATTGTTGTTCGTTTGCCAATAATTTATAAATTGCAAAAACATTATCAGTATCAGGATTTTTAGGATCTTCGAGTGGTGTAGAATCGGTTTGAATTGCCATTACTTGCTTGCGAAGTTCTTTGTCTGATAAGAAAATATTGATAAAATTGTTTCTCGATTTCGACATTTTAAAACCGTCGGTTCCAGGTACAATCATGGCGTCTTCACTAATTTTTGCCTCTGGTAATACAAAGGTTTCTCCCATCTGATGATTGAAACGCGATGCGACATCTCTGGTAATCTCTAAATGCTGTAATTGATCTTTACCTACTGGCACTAAATTAGCATCATATAATAAAATATCAGCTGCCATTAGTATAGGGTACGTAAACAACCCTGCATTGACATCGGCCAAATAATCTTGTTTATCTTTAAAAGAATGTGCCAAAGTTAGTCGCTGATACGGAAAGAAGTTTAGTAAATACCAAGTAAGCTCTGTTGCTTCTGTCACATCCGATTGACGATAAAATGTTACTTTTTCTGGATCTATGCCCAAAGCCAACCAACAAGCTGCTACTTCGTAGGTGTTTTTTCTAAGCAATTCTGCATCTTTTATTTGTGTCAAAGCATGCAAATCGGCAATAAAGATAAACGAATCGTTTTCTTCTTTTTTTGTCATTTCAATTGCAGGCTGTATTGCTCCTAAAATATTTCCTAAGTGCGGGGTCCCTGTTGCTTGAACTCCTGTTAAAATTCTTGGCATTTTTCTATAGTTTATAAAGAAACAAAGTTAAGCAATCTTCCGTAGACCTAAAAAAAGCTATGCGGATTAATTACTACAGGCTACTTTATTTTTCTATACAGGCTAACTTTTCATCCTTTCCTAAATGTCTTAATTTGTGAGAACAACTAATTTTTATGAAAAAACTAAAAAAAACCTTTAATCAATACGGATATGTACTTATTTAGAATCCGAAATCAACCAGTTCAAAAACTACATTATTGTATCTAAAAAAGTAATAATACACAAAGAAGTCACTCTAACAGAAATAAAATATACGCTTATTTTTCTAAGAGAAAAATGAATATACATACTTGATTTTTATGTTTTCTTGTATTTTGAAATTTATTTTTTCAATAGAAGTTGTATCTTCGTCTTCATATTGTTATGAACAAACATTTTTTTTACGGTTTAATAGGTTTAGGCTATGCTCTAATAGGAGGTTTTGTGTTGAAAACTCATTTTTTCATTATTTTCTTAGAAAAAACACAAGCCCTTTTATTAGGGTTGTTATTCATTGTGTATGGGCTTTTTAGGGTTTACCGAGCTTATCGAGCCTACCAAAAAGACATCTAATTCATGAAAAAAATCCATTATCTCTTTTTGTTTTTGGTTAGCTTCTCTTTGCTAACTCAGTGCAAAAAAGACAAATATTCCCTACCAGAAGAACATGCGAAAGAAGGAAAAAGCGGTCTAGAAAAAGCTCGACATACTTATGGTGAGATTACGTTTGTAGCCGATCCTACCTACAAGAATTTGGTAGAAGCTTGGGTAGCCACCTACACAAACGATTATCCGAAAGTGAAAATCAAGGTCGATTATCTAATAGAAGATTTAGCTATAAAAAAATTTTCTGAGGGCGAGTATCCCATTGCGATTGTAGGCAAGGAATTGAGTCAACAACAACAAAATTATTTGTACCAAAAAACAACCATCAAATATGTTCCTTCTGCCGTAGCGATGGATGCAACAGTTCTGATTACTAATATCCAAAATCCGATTGATTCGATTAGTACCAAGCAAATGAAAAAAGAATTATACGCAGATGGCACACAATATGTTTTCGATCGTGCCAATTCTTCTAATTTCAATACCATCAATGATAAGTTAGGAGTGCGTGTACCGAAAAATAAAAAGGTCAACTCGATTGAAGATTTTGATCAGATGTTGACATTTTTAGAGAAAAGTCCCAAAGCGATTGGTATTATAGGATTAAATGTTTTGAGTGATTTGGACAATAAAAAAGTACAAGAATATCTTAAAAGAGTAAAAATACTAGCTATTGTAAACGATCAGAATAAAGCAGTTCGTCCGGATTTAGAAAATCTTCGTAACGGTAGTTATCCTTTTATACGATTTGTATATATCTTAAAAAATGAAATAGGCTTTGGTATCGGTTCTGGCTTCACCCGATTTGCAGGCTCTCAACAAGGACAATTGATTGTAAAAAAAGAAGAAATGCAACCATATTTCTTATACAAAAGAGAGGTTCGTTTACAATCTAACGCTTTATGAATACGAATGTTTTAGCCTGAAACTGAATCATAAAAAACCTTTCGATTTCATCGAAAGGTTTTTTATTGTAGAAAGAATTTTGTTAATGCATTTCTATGTCTGGATTTCTGTACTGGCAACAGTCGTTGATCGAATGATATACTTCATCATCAGCTTTCACTCGTTCGGTATCGTGCCCTACAGCAGCAATTGCATGTTCTACTTTACCCAAGTTAGTGATACGTTCGTTTAGGATAAGAGACAACTCTTTGGTTACCGGATTCCACGTTGCCATTTTTACACCTTTCACACCATACGCAGCTTTTTCTATTCGTTGTTTGCACATTCCACAAACCCCTTCTACCAAAACTTCGTATTTGGCATTTTTATTTCCTTTACTTTGAGCATGAACTATGAAGAACAAGCCAAAAAAAAGGAAGATCGACAATACTTTTTTCATTTTTTTTTATTATAGCTTACATTATTAATTAATCATATTTTATAAAACCTTGAATCGCAAACCTGCGTAAATCATCCTTCCAAAAATTGGTGCATAAACTATGGAAGAATCAAAATCTTGACCAAATGGATTTTCGCCACCGAAAATTACTCTTTTTTGCTGATAATCTGTCAAGTTCTCTCCACCAACATACACTTCAAATGTTTTAGAAAATACACGCGTTATTTGAGCGTTTAACGTCGAGTATGGATTAGAGAACGCCGCCCATTGATTATGGATTGCATTGTCTTGCGAAGATGGCAACCGCTGTTTGCTAAACCAATTATAGGTGAGATCGAATCGCCAATGCGCACCATTTTCTGCTTCGTGCGTGGTAAATTCTGCATTGGCAAACAATCTGTTTTTCGCTTGCAAAACTTGCATCATCCTTCCCGATAGATAATCGGTTTGTATATCATAATATTTGTAGGATGTTCTCAACTGTAAATGATTAATGGGTTGAAAATTGAAATCAACTTGCATGCTGTTGGCAAAAGATTTCCCCTCTAAATTATAAAAAAGCACTTGATGCGATGAAGAATCGATATCGGTTACGATTTGATTTTCGAAAGTGGTTCGATAAAAATCTACACTTAGGTCTGCATTTCGGTTAAAGAGTCGAAACTTCTGTGCGATACTTCCACCGAAATTCCAGGCAATTTCTGGATTCAAATCTTCAAAATTCCCATGTTCGGTCGCGATCATAAACGTCCTATTACTCGCCATCAAATTTTGATTTTCGGCAAAAATATTGGCTAATCTTTTTCCTCTTCCTACCGAAGCTTTGATCGTGGTATCTTTCCATGGATTGTAGCGCAAATGCAAACGCGGCGTAGCAAAAACGCCCATTCGGTTGTGGTAATCTATTCGCCCACCGGCAATAAGACTAAAATTGGTTAAATTATCGTAATGATACTCGGCAAAAATTCCTGCAGAGTTATCGATTCGATGTTCTTTTGTAGCACTCGACAAGGCTAAATTTTCACGGTATTGATCCCAGGTAAAACTACTACCGAGCGAGAATTTGTTTTTGGTATTATTGATAATCGATTGGAAAATATAATTGGCGTAAAAACTTTTCTGATTAATATCGTACCATCTATTTCCGAAATAACTGTTCTGGTCATGATCCGAATAAGCAAGTTGTAAGCCCATCGATTGAAAAGGCATTTCTGGAAAAACATATCCAACTTTTGCATTCAGATCCAATCGTTCGGTTTTGATTTGATAACCCCAAACATCTTTCTGCAAAGAACGTAAACTGGGTTTGAAATCTTTTTCTCCACCCCATTTATCATCTTTCATATACCGTGCAGAGGCAAATCCTACCCAACCTTTTTCGATATTTTGGTATTGCCAACGATTCATCACATTGATTTGTTCACCCAACGGATTGTCTAAAAAACCATCGTGATTGTGGTCATTTTTCACCAAACGAGAATTCCCATGCAAGAACAAAGAAGAGCTCCATTTGTCATTGAAACGATGATTGTAATGTGCATTAGTTTCTACACGAGCATCCGTAGATCCGTAGAGATTCAGGAAAAAAGGAATATCGTTATTGGGTTTAATCAGCTCGGTATTGATTTGTCCAGAAATACTTTCGTAGCCATTAATTACCGGTCCCATTCCTTTGGTAATGAGAATATTTTCTACCCAAGTTCCGGGAGTAAAACTCAACCCATAAGCCTGAGAAGCACCTCGTACACTCGGAATATTTTCTTCTGCAATAAGGATATAAGGAGAAGTTAACCCCAACATTTTTATTTGCTTATTTCCGGTTACCGCATCCGAAAAATTAACATCGATTGACGGATTGGTTTCGAAAGATTCGGCCAAATTACAACAAGCAGCTTTCAGCAACTCTTTTCCGGTCATTTGCATCGCATTGAAAGGTGAATTTACTTTTCGTAAACTTGGACGACGATCAGTAATGGTAACTTCTTTCAGTTGATTGATATCGGTAGAAAAAAGTTGTGATTTGAATGTAATCGTATTAGAAGAATCCGATGGAAGAGGAAATAATTGTTCTTCATTCTCATAAAAGACACCTATGTTTTTACCGGATTCTATTGGGATAGAAAAATTTCCTTCTTCATCGGTTATAGTACTTTCGGTGTTTCCTTCCCAAAAAACTTCAGCACCAACAAGCGGCTGTTTTTGTTCATCAACAATTTTACCTGTATACATTTCTTGCGCATACAGACTGCATCCCACCAAAAGAAAAAGTGGGCTTATAATTTTTTTCATTTTAGATTTTTTGATTTGATTAATCGAATTAGCGACAATTGTTATTTACAAACAATTGAAAATTAAAAGATTAATAAAAATCAAGCGTAAAAAATAAATTGATGATGGCTAAGATAGATCGGCGGTAAATTTGGATATGTTTTTTGTGTTTCTGGAACAAAGAAAGCATAAAACTCTATAAACTCATACCACCATAAATTGTGTGTTCTATTTGATAAAAAGGTAGAGAAAAAAGAAACTTTTAGAATATCAACCAATTGCTTATCGATCATTTTTTGTTGCAAAGCCACTTCTGTACAGCAGGCTTCATCCTCATCATCCGGGTTTGGGCAACAACTATTGGCTACCTCTTCTTGCTGACAATGATGATTATTGAGATGATTGATTGAAATACTTTCGGCAACTCCGTGACAAAGATGCATAGACAATACAATACCGATATTGGATAAAAACATCAATACCGATAACAAAATCACTATATATCTTTTACTTATCACGTTACAAAGGTAAAAACAAATTAACACATCACAAAAAAAATGATCTATTATAACATGTTAATTTTCTAGGATTAAGCTTCTGTAAAATTTACTTCGTAGGTAATTTCTACTCCACCTGCAGCCAACATATCGTGTACGCTGCAGTATTTTTTTACAGCCAATTGGGCAGCTTTTCTTGCACGTTCTTCATCAATATTTTTTCCTGTAAGATGAAAAACAATATGGATATTGGTAAAAAATTGAGGAATTTCTTCGCGTCTTTTCCCCTCAACTTCTACTTGTATGTCGGTAATTTCTTGTCGTTGTTTTTTTAATATTTCGCCTAAATCGAAAACACTACAACTCCCCAAAGCGATAAGAACCAACTCCATCGGACGCACTCCTTTTCCTTCACCACCAATATTTTCTGGACCATCGATATGGACTTTCACATCCGATGATTTTGCAGTGGCTTCGAAATGATATGCTTGGTTTACTCTTGTTAATTGAACCTTCATGAATATGAATTTATAGTATAATAATAGATTTATAAAGATACAACTATTTCTAATTTTCTACGCAAAACGAATGAATAATCCTACTAAAAATACTGCAAAATAACAAGAGCTTTCGGCCTAAAAACTGTATCTTTAGAAGACATAATAATATTTTTTATCATGAAGAAATTTACTTTAAATAATGGTGTAGAAATTCCATCCATTGGTTTCGGAACTTGGCAAATAGAAGAAGGTGAAAAAGCATATCATTCTGTTATTACTGCCCTAGAAGCAGGTTACCGGCATATAGATACGGCAGCTGTGTATGGAAACGAAAAAAGTATTGGGCGTGCTTTGCGAGATTTCGGATTGCCGAGAAAAGAAATATTCTTGACAACAAAACTTTGGAATACAGATCGTTCTCCTGAAAAAGTGAAACAAGCATTACACGATTCGATGGAAAAATTACAAGTCGATTATCTCGATTTATACCTTATTCATTGGCCAGCTAATGCGAAACAACACCCGAGTGACTGGGCAAAAATAAATTCGGAAACATGGAAAGAACTCTGCAAAGCGTACGAAAACAAAACTTTGCGTGCGATAGGTGTTAGCAACTTCATGATTGAACACTTAGAGACTTTACTCGCTTCTACTGAAGTGAAGCCTTCTGTGAACCAAATCGAGTTTCATCCAGGATGGTTGCAACCGAAAGTTGTTGATTTTTGTAAGAAAAACGATATTGCACTACAGGCATGGAGTCCGCTAGGAAGTGGTCGAGTTTTGGATCATCCAGTTTTACGAGATTTGGCCGAAAGATACGATGTGAATGTTGGGCAATTGTGTGTAAAATTTGTTTTGCAAAGCGGCATCATCTGTTTACCAAAATCAGAAACACCTCAGAATATCAAACTAAATATTAACGTAGATAATTTTGAGTTGAGTGCGAAGGATTTCGAGCTTATCAAACAATTGCCGGAGATTGGTTTTTCTGGTTTGGATCCTCATACCGTGGATTTCTAAACTTACACAACCTAGCATAAACAAAAAAGCACTGTGCAAAAAACAGTGCTTTTTTTGTGACCTCGGAGGGATTCTAACCCCCAACCGCTGGAGCCGAAATCCAGTGCTCTATACAGTTGAGCTACGAGGCCGTTTGGTTTGCAAAGATAGAATATCTTCTACGGATTCTCCAAATGATAACGCTGATTTATTTTTTCACTTAATGGAAAAAATCAAAATCTAATTACCCCCTTAACCGAAACAATTACATTTGATAGATAAAAACAAAATCTTCTTTGCTTATTTTATCGGTAGGATGAGCCGCATTATATTCTTTGAATTTTTTATTGAAATCTTTCTCTAATTCTTTTTTTGCTTTTTCCATCACCTCATCGTAGAGATTATCATTAAACTTCGATTTCATCAATTGGTCCATGGTTTTTATGTACCCTTCTTTATAACTAGTCATCATATCATCACCAAAGAGCATCGTGATATTGTATTCTTTCTCGAGAATTCTTTTTGCCCAATTCATCTGGTGATTGATCATAGGCTCACGCATCATTCCCATATAAATTTTTACGTAATTACCTTTGGCGTAATCGCTTTTGGCATCAGCAATTCCATCTGCTTCGGTTCCTTCTACATTGGTCGGATTATAAACCAGTTCTTGAGCAGGATGTTTTTCTTTCATTATTTTTGCGTTATTGCATGCTTGTAAGCTAAAAAATACAATAAGTGGTAGAATAAATAGTTTTTTCATATTTAAAATAGTTTATAGGTTATTCCCCAAAAAACGGGGAGATTCATAGTTGTCGTATTTCGTCCGTAACCAGGAATGATTTTCGGTTCGAACCCATTGTCTCTTTTCCCACCAATATAAAAAGCAGGATGCAATGAAAAATCTATATACAAATTCTTTACCAAATCTAATCGAGCGCCAACAACAATTTCTGTCCAATAGGCATCTACCTTTTTTTGGGGTAAAGAACCAACGTCGACAACATTGCCTGTTGTCACATCTCGGATTGGGTATTTATGGAAGGTTTGGTTGTAATTAGCATAAGCAAAACGAAGTCCGGCATAGAAGCCGTTGTTTATATTTTGTTTATCTTCTGATAAAAACCAATTGAAGCCAATTTTCCCGAAAGTGCCATCCACCTCCGATTGCCAACCATTTTCATCGTACTTATTTTTCCCATAGCCAGCTTCTGCAACCACGTGCCATGCATTGTGAAGTCTATATTGTATCATTGCCTGGAACTCTTTCCGGTCAGAAAACAAACTCAACGAAGGCAGAAAGACATCTACTCCCACAAAGACATCGCCTTTGGCGGCCTTCTTCTTGAGCGATGTACTTTCGGTGTTTTCGTTTACTAGACTATCTTTTTTTTCTTCAGGGTTTTGGGCATTCAGCACAGTGGTAATCAGACTGACGCTTAAAAACAGAAGTTTTAATTTGCAAATTGATTGTTGTGTCATCGGTAATATTTGTTGTAGTCGGCTGCAATTCTTTCATCCAATAATTGCTAGTCGAACCTTGGTATTCTACATTATCGAAAATTACTTTTGCTCCGCAAGAGGAGTTCTCAAACGCTTGGCCAATATCGTAACGGAAAATCAGCGTATCGCGAGTTGTTCTATTCATCCCCAAAATACTATCTTTTCCTTCTTTATCTTGCAAACGATTTCCATCGGCATCTCGGGCATAAACCAAATAATCTGAACGTCGATAGATCACCATTTTTATTTCTTTGGTATCGGTTTGATGAAAACTGAGGGGTAAATTCTTACCATATACTTTCTTGTAACTAGGATACACAAAGGTATCTTCACCATTTTCTGTTTTCCCTAAATATTGATTATAGTATAAAGTATCGGTGAAAATTTCTTCTGGTTGTTCGATATTGAGCAGTTCTATATTCAACATCGGCACAGAAGACGGTGTACAAATATCTTGATCTAGACAACTACTAGCCCAAAAAAGAATGGTTATTATCACAGGTAAGACAACTTTTCTCATACTTTTTTGGTTTAAATTCTTTCTAAAAGTACAATATTTTCTACATGATGTGTCTGTGGGAACATATCAACTGGCTGAACTTTAATAATTTTATATTGTTCTTTCATCAATTCTAGATCCCTTGCTTGTGTTGCCGAATTACAAGAAACGTACACTATTTTTTTCGGATTCATCAAGAGTATATTTTCTACAACTTTTTTGTGCATTCCATCACGAGGCGGATCGGTAATCAACACATCGGGAATCCCATGTTGTTGAATAAAATCTTCATTCAAAACATCCTTCATATCGCCACAGAAAAACTCACAATTGGTTATTTTGTTCAATTCTGCAGCAGCTTTTGCGGCGTCTATAGCTTCTGCTACTGATTCTACCCCTACTACTTTTCTTGCTTTTTTCGAAACAAATTGAGCAATTGTTCCTGTCCCTGTATATAAATCATATACCAATTCTTTTCCGGTGAGACCAGCAAAATCACGAGTCAATTTATACAACTCATATGCTTGTTGCGGATTGGTTTGGTAGAATGATTTTGGCCCGATTTTGAAGTGCAGATCTTCCATTTGTTCTACGATATGATCTTCACCCGCAAAAACATGAATATCTAGATCGTATACCGAATCGTTTTGTTTCGGATTGATAGCATAGAGCAAAGATGTAATTTCTGGAAACTTGTCGTGTAGATTTTGCAAAAACGCCTCTCTATTTTCTTTCTCCTCTCTGAAGAATTGTACCAATACCATCACTTGCCCGTTCTGTGAGGTACGAATCATCAAGGTTCTTAGGAAGCCTTCTTGTTTATACAAATCGAAAAAGTCGAGTTTATTTTCAATAGCAAATCTCTTGGCTTCTATCCGTATCGCATTCGAGGGGTCTCGCTGTAAATGGCAGCGGTGAATATCGAGAACTTTCGACCATTGACCAGGAATATGAAAACCTAATGCATTTCTATCATTGAACTCATCGGTAGAGTTTATCTCTTCTAAAGTTAACCATCTTGCATTAGAAAAGGTAAATTCTAGTTTATTTCGATACCAATAGGCTTGTTCGCTACCAAGAATGGGTAACAATTCGGCAGATAAATTTGCAAAACCTCCTATACGGATGAGGTTATTCAACACTTCTTCTTGCTTGTAAC
The DNA here is from genome assembly GCF_001809725.1 of Weeksella sp. HMSC059D05. NCBI lineage: Bacteria > Pseudomonadati > Bacteroidota > Flavobacteriia > Flavobacteriales > Weeksellaceae > Weeksella > Weeksella sp. HMSC059D05. The sequence continues at coordinate 7,333 of NZ_KV798520.1, read as the reverse complement.
GCAATTGTGCATCATAGTGCATATCTTGCCACTTGCATCCTCCACATGTACCAAAATGTTCGCAAGCAGGCTCTACTCTATCGGCAGATTTTTTATGATAGGCTATGGCTTTCCCTTCTAAATAACTTTTCCTTTTTTTGGTTACTTGCACGTCTACCACATCGCCTGGTATTGCATCTTTGATCAGAACGGTTTTTCCGTCTGCTAATTTCCCTATTGAAACTCCTTTAGCACCGGCACGCAAAACGTCTATCTGGTTCAGGATTATTGTTTGTCTCTTTTTTGCCATTGTGCAAAGATAAAGTTTTATGTGGTATGTATAGATTATTTACAAAATGTTCTGTCGAGTTCTTTTTTATCCGAAAGAAAAAAAACGAACCATAAGCATATGATTCGTTTCTTATACATTTAGTCCAGCATCATAAAGAATAGTTGACAAAAAAACCTACTCGATGCTTCGCTTCTACTTCTTTAGAATTTAGATTAGATGAAAGAACCTGATAAAACTCCACACCTAGATTTATTCTTTGGTAGGATGCTTCGACGGCGTATTTCATCAATTGCAAATCGCCTTTTGTTTTAGGTATTTTTTCACCAAATTGTCTATTTGCCTCATACAATTCGTTCTGAAAGCCAATTTTTGCATTGATTCCACCTGTTTCTGTAGGGAAAAAACGTTGAATTTGTACCAATTGGTTCCATTGATTTCCGAAACGATATTTTTTCTTGTTCGAAGATTTTATAGTGTAATCGGTTATCAGTTGCATAGCATTTTTTTCGTATTGAAGATGGTAATGCATTGCCAATTGGGTATCCCAACTTCCGGTTCCTAATTGGAAACTCGGGTTGGTCGTTTCAGCAGATTGTTCATCGAATTTTGCAATGGGAATTTTCAAACCACTGGCCAAAGAAATTCTATGTTGAACTTTGGTTTCTTCATCGATTTTTGGTTTCAGAACATGCACGATTCCTGTAACATTCATATCACCAAAACCACTTATTTTATCGTTATTTTTCCCTTTTTTTTCATGAAAATGATACGGAAGTGCTGCAGCAACTTCTATCCGATCAGATATTGGATAACGCATCCAAAGCAATGTAGTCTGGAAATTTTGTTTCTGTGAGAGTTCTTTACTAAAAGCATCTTCTTGTGCACGATAATGTTGATACAAATAACGTACACCTATGAATTTATTCGTCATTAGTGATTCTATTCCATTACTCATGGCAGATGTAGTGCAACCACATGCATCGCAATCATCTTCGGGTGGAGAAAAGTTTTCAACAGAAGAACGTTCTAAATGATTTGCCCAGCTAACTGAACTACTTAAAAAAAGAATAAAAAAAATATTTTTGATCTGAATTCTTGTCATGATAAAAAATTAGAATTCTGCATACGCAGGATTGTTAATAAAATCGTAATCGGTCAGTGTTTTTAGAAATGCAATTATGGCTGTTTTTTCTTCGGTCGTCATCGGGATTCCTGGACGAGAACCCTGTAGAAAAACAGAATCTAAGTTTTTGGTATTTCGTATCCCATTGCTGTAATGGTTGAGAACTGCCTCTAAACTGTAAAAGCGTCCATCGTGCATATAGGGTGCAGTAAGCTCTATATTTCGCAAACTTGGTACACGAAACTTCATCCAGTCTGCCGAATCTAAAGTTACCTGAAATCTGCCTGCATCCTGGTATTGAGGATCATAATACAAGCCCGTATTCCTGAAACTTTGATCGGTTTGGAGGGCTCCAGAATGGCAAGTGCTGCATTTTGCTTGAAACAAATTTAGTCCTTTTTGCTCTTCAGCTGTCAAAGCAATTTTATTTTGCAGATATTGATCGTACTTAGAATTAGCAGAAATTACACTTCGCATAAACTGATCCAAAGCTAAAAGAATGCGGTGTCCATTGATTTCTTCATCACCAAAAACAACACGAAAATATTTTCGATAAAGAGCATCGTTTTTCAACTTTTCTACTACGTCTTCCATCGAGCTATCCATTTCTTCGTACGTTGTAATAGGAATTAGTGGTTGCATACTAAGGTCATGTAGTACACCATCCCAATTGAAGTGTTTGGTAAAAGCAAGGTTCTGTATTGGAGGTGTGTTGCGAATCCCTAAACGTCCATCAATCCCATGACTTACGTTATGCCCATGATGAGTAAATGCATTTTCTTGGATATGGCAAAAACCACATGAAATAGTATTATTCCTAGATAAACGACCGTCATAAAATAACTTACGCCCCAATTCTACTCCTTGTTTTGTTAAGGAATTTTGGGTAGAAGAATTTGCTATATCTGGAAAATAATCCGGATATAGCAAAGTATAATCTTCATTAATTAAAGGTTCTCCGTAATCGATATCATCCGAGTTGCAACTCGAAATGAACATCATTACGAAAAAATAAAAAATAATTTTCTTCATTTTTTAGTTTTGTGGTGCTTCATTATTATGCACATGATCTACACGAAACATTTTCGATAAGTTATTGGTAACATCTACCATATACGGTGAAGACCCCATGGCATTATCATTGCTTTTATCGAGCAATAGTTTTTTCTCACCGCTCAGATAATGATTAAGATTTGCCATGATATGTATAGAGGGTTTTATTTTAGAGCTTACACGTGCACTTGTAGGCAAATTAAGTTCTACAACTCGGTATAAGTCTGCCGTCCCGTTCGCGACTACATTCCCCATATTTCCTGTATGATTTTTGTATGGTGTAACGGCATCTTCTTGCCCATACTTTCCTTCTAATTTTGCAAAAATATAGCCCGACGCCCACGCCCAAGTCATTCCTTGCTGTTTGGCTTCGTTCCAGAATTTCGCTTGTCCATCGTGCCCCATTAGATAAGCGGACTGATTGATTCCTAAACCAAACCTCAACTTGGTGTATTTGCGTTGTGGAATATCTTTCAGCTGTACATATACAATATTGGCCTTTGCGTTTTCTTGATTAATCACAAAAGCTCCTTTGTCTGGATTGTTATAATGGTAAGAAAAAACTTGTCCATTTTCGTCAATCAATTCTACATTACTAATGATATATTTTAGAGTAGAAAAATTGAAGTATTGTCCTAAATCTGATCGTTGTGTTGTGGCATTGAGGACAATTCCGCCAACGCCTTCGAATCCATTTTCGAATTTCAGTTCTAGTTGACCATTTTTTGATTCGTCAATCGTTGCAAAATCATCATCAGATTTACATGCTGTAAAAAAACTTAAGAATAACAGGCTCAATCCTGCTGATAGAGTTAATTTATAATATTTTTTCATGATTATTTTTTTTGATTTTAGAGCATAACTATTGCGTACATTTCCTTTTATCGAAAAAAACGTAGTATTTTACTCTACCTTTTTGGTTAATAAATTACCTAAGGTTGTTCATTTAATAATTTGCGAATGTCTTCGATTAAGAGTTCCACTTCTGGATGATACGTACCTTGCAAAGAAGGGTTTTTCCCTTCGGGATCGGTATAATCGAGTCCAGAATAGTACAACATCGGGATACCGTTTAATGCGTATCGACTTCGTATTTTCCCAGTTTGGTCTACCAATGCAAACTTTCCGCTATGATTCAATCCTTCTGCTGTAGATTCATCTTCCCCAACATAGATATTGAATTGCTTACTGAGTGCGAGTATATCCTCACGATTCCCAGTCAAGAAATGCCAGTTGGGCGATTTAACTCCCAATTTTTCGGCGTGTTTGGCCAAACGTTCAGGAGTGTCTCTTTTTGGGTCGATAGTGATCGAAATTATCCCAAAATTTGGATCGTTTATTTGATCTTCTACCATTCTCAGATTCTTATTCATCACTGGACAAATCGTCGGACAACTTGTAAAGAAAAATTCTACAACATAGACTTTTCCTTTCATTTTTTCGGCCGTTATCGTTTGATTTTGCTGATTGGTCAAAGAAAAAGCAGGAACATTCATCACGGTAAAAAGCTCATCTTTCTTGCTTGATTTGTACCAAACTACAGCGATTGCAAAAATTGCAAACACACCGATGAAACTCAAAATTCGTTTATTCATGTATGTATTTTGTAGGTTCTTCTAAAAACTTTTCCTTACACATAGCCGAGCAAAATCCATAGACCTTGCCTTCATAATGTGCTGTATCGGTAAGATGTTCAGAAGTTTTCATTCCACATACAGGATCTATTTCGTTATCCACTGCAACATCAATACGTTGGCTAGCAGGCATCTCATGAGCAACTTTCACTTCGGGCTCAGTTTTTTTTTGGCACGAAACCAACATAAAAACACAGATTACATTTAGGGTAATTATTTTTTTCATCATTTGATTTTTTACATCATCTTTATTGCTAAAAACAGCAAAGAAGAGATTTTAAGTTTACATCTATATTAGGATTCATGAAACTTTCACAGGAAATTTTTCCTATAAAAAAACTCATGATAATAAACGAAGAAAATCAAACGATAATTGGTGGTTGCCACACTTGACGTACGTGTGAATCTGAATAATGAATAATTGTATAAAAAAATATTTTTCTATTCTGGGTGATAGGTAGGATGATGATTTCCTTTTTCTCAACCATCAATACAAAACCATCTGCACTATTGAGTTTCGGGTTTACTTTTTTGTTGTTCTCTTTATCGGTAGCAAAACTTTCTTCTAACTTCTCTGACAAGTAACATTTCCCATTACACATCAGTTCTGGACGTTCTGTATTGATACAATATTCCCTGACAATTTTATCATACTGCAATACGTATTCTATCATAGGCAAAATCGGTCGAAATGCCATGGTTAGGATAAATGCTATGTAGAATAAACTTTTCAGACTAGAAATATTTTATAGCGAATTTAAGAGAGATAATTCATTCTTCATATGATTTTACTCAGAATTTTTATCTATATTGGATACTACTAGCAAAAGACAGGATGGCAGAATTTAATTTAAAAGATTTAGAAAACATTGCGAATAAGCAATTCATTATTGATTATCTGGTTGATCATAAAATAATTAAGGAACAAAATTTTCTGGATCAATTGGCTTATGAAAAAAAATTAGAGCATTTACAAAAAAGGTTAAACCGTTTACAAAACAAGATAATCACAGAGAACAAGCGTGTTTTGGTTATTTTCGAGGGGCGTGATGCCGCTGGAAAAGGAGGAACGATTTCTAGAATCATTCAATACCTTAACCCCAAAAAACTACGCGTTGTGAGTTTACCAAAACCCACCGACGAAGAAAGCACACAGTGGTATTTTCAGCGCTATATCAAAGAATTACCCAATGCTGGAGAGATGGTTTTTTTCGATCGTTCTTGGTATAATCGTTCTGTCGTAGAGCCCGTTTTTGGTTTTTGTACTCAACAGCAACATGCGCAATTTGAAGAAGATGTGAATAAAGTAGAAGAATTGTTGCAACGAGATGGCATACATATCATCAAGATATTTTTGTCGATTAGCAAAGAAGAGCAAGCAAAACGTTTAAAGGAACGAAAAACCGATCCTTTGAAACAATGGAAATTAGGAACCTTGGATAAAAAAGCACAAGAACTGTGGGATACATACACATATTACATCGATAAAATGCTCAAAAACACGCACAAAAGTGTTCCCTGGGTGGTCATCAAAACTGATGATAAATATACAGCAAGACTGACAGCAATTTCTTACTTGGTTAATGAATTATGCACTGAAAATAAAGAAAAATACGATGAAAGTTTAGTGACAGTTTATAAATGAAAAGGTATGAGTTTTTTATGATTCTGAGAAGATATCCTTCTCTTTTCGAGGCTGAATTAGCTAAAAGTATATTAGAATCCTACAATATCTATGCAGAAGTGCTGGATAAGAATCTTGCTTTTTCACTCTATGGTGCTACCATATCACAGTGTTGTGTGAAACCATTGACACACACGCTCGTGTGAAATTTCAACGTTCAGCCAACGATTGGTAAAGCTAAAGTAATATCGTATAAACAAAGAGAAATTCAACTCGGACAACTCAAATAGGGAAAGACAATAAGAATCGTTTAGAAATATTTCGCTTTAATGCAGGAAAACAACGCCTTGTTTTTCCGCCAAATCATCCATACAACAAAGTCAAGGATGCAGATAAAGTGAAAAAAGAAGTTAAAAAATCTAAGAAAATTGAAAATAAGTTTGTTCCAAAAATAATTAATAAATACGAGGAAAAAATTGGTGTAAAAATTAATCGTGAGTTCTTTTCTAACTTAGAAGAAGAAACACCATTACATTTTGTTAATCCAAAAGGTTCTGGTGTAAAAAGCTCAGGCGCATATTTTCATCCAACACAAAATTTTGTGAAAATTCCAATAGATGATCGAAGAAAAAATTCGCCTTGGTATGGTGAAGCTATTTTTTACCATGAATATGGACATGCAATAGATTGGCAAAAAGGATTAAAACAACTTGATAGTTTGACAAAAATAATGTCCAAACACAAGGATTTAGTAAAGAAAGATATTGAAAAATATAAAAAATTAGATCAAAAAATTCATGAATTAAGTTTTAGAGCCTGTAAAAATAATAATCATGATTTAATGGAAATGGTTGGTGCAGTGCAAGACACTTTAAAGTCCATTGACATTAGAATTGGTTCAGGACATTCTGATGATTACTTCAAGCAAAAAGGTAACTCAGTAGCTGAATTTATAGCACATGCATTTGAAAACAAATTCAAAGGGAAGGTAGTATTTAAAAAATACTTACCTGAAATGTATGAAGATATGATAAAATGGTTAGATAATTCGTTGTAATTATACCAACTTAATATTATCAATTGTAATTTCATCAACCATTTCATCGATGAGCTGAATTTTTTTATTTTCTTTTTCAGCCTGTTCAAGAAGTTTTTCAAATGGTTTACCAATACTAATCAAACAAGAATACACAAGACTTGCGTAAGCATCTTGTTCTGATCCAGAATAATCTCTTTGGTTAATATATTTTTCTAAAACTGTTGACATAATCACAAATTTACAAAATAATTCAATATGAAACCGATAATCGAATATTTTCAACAAATATTACAAGATGTACAGATTGGGCAGAGCTGAATATGTTCATCCCTATTTGTTAAGGAATTTGAATATCACTCACCCCAATCAGGTTTGGCAAATTGACATCAGCTATGTCCCTATGAAAAAAGGATTTATGTATCTGACAGCGATAATAGATGTTTACAGCCGATTCATAGTTGGCTGGCAGATCTCAAACAGCTTGGAGGAAGCAACCCAGACAGAACTGCTGAACGAGTCGATAGAAAGGTACGGAAAGCCTGAAATTATCAATTCTGACCAAGGAAGTCAATATACTTCCAAAAACTGG